>JAQTTB010000014.1 GCA_028710985.1 Patescibacteria group bacterium | reverse complement strand
GTTTATTCATATTTTATATTCTTAATTTTTCATATAAGATATAGTCTGCAAAAACGATTTTACAGAACTCTGCCAACGGTCTTTTTTGCAAACTGTTTGAACGATTCCGAATTTTTAACTCGGTTCAAATCCATAATTTTTTTCACGATTAATTCAGCATCCGTATATTCAACATATTTTGTACGGCTACCAAGTTCGTGGTTGAATAGCTTCGTTAACCATGTCTTAGGCAATCTTTGTAAATCGGGCTTTTTTACTTTCTTAATCCGGCCCACCGGGTGTGGATGTTTTCTTTCTTCGATATACGAACGTAAGGCCCTCTCATCTGCAATCAGCCAGGATTCAAGTGCCTATTCTTGTCCATTCGGCACTCAAAAATCGTTTGATCCGGCTTGACCCCGTGCGACAAAACGACTGTTAGGTAAAAATATATACCCCTGCCGGATGAAGTCTATTTTTTCCGCATTGATTCCCCCTTGAGTTGGATTTTATGAGCGTTATTGAAAAGGCGGTCGCAGATGGCGTCTGCGGAGGTTTTATCGCCGAAGACGTCATACCATTGTTCGAACGGGAGCTGGCTGGTAACGATGGTCGGCCAGCAGAGGTGGCGCTCCTCGATGACCTCAAGAAAGACATTTCTCTGGTCCGGCGTCATGACATCGGGTCCCAGATCATCGAGGACGAGAACTTTTACCGAGCTGATTTTGTCGATGGCCTTGAGATAGTTTCCCAGGGCTTTTTGTGCGGCCATGACTTCCAGAAAGCGGGATACCCTCAAGTATTGCGTGGTAAGATTCTTCCGGCAGGCAAGATTTGCGATGGCACATGCCAGATAGGATTTTCCCACACCGGTCGGACCGCAGATGAGGATGTTGGCTTTATGTTCCAAGGCACTTCCGGAGATGATGTCGGTCATGGCATCTTTTGAGAGATTGCGGTGGTGTTTAAAATCGATTTCTTCCACGCACGCCGCTGCATGTTTTATCCGGGCATCTTTAAGAAGCCGCGTGAGCCTGCCGGTTCTGCGTTTGTCATATTCGGCGTCCACGCAGAAAGAAAGCAGTTCGACGGGACCCATGGTGGAAGCGTTCGGACTTTTACCAAGCTGCTCAGCCTTGTCCGCCATGGCGAAGAGTTTCATATCGACCAGTTTTTGTATGGTAGCCTGTATCATAAAATAATCCTTTTGTAAAGTTAAGATTCATAGGGTTTGTTACGAAGACGCGGCCGTGCCCGCTGATTGCCCGGCATAATAATCACGGCCTCGAACGTTGTCCGTATTGGCGATGGTGACCACGGGCATCTGCTGCGGCTGCCGGTCCCTGCCGTTTTTGAGCAGATCCGATATCTGCCGGACGCGGTTAAAGCCGAAGTCCAGGGCGATCCGGGCGGCAGCGTCGAGGCGCTCATTGCCGTACGTTTTGCTCAGGCGCAAAATGCCCATTGCCGGGCGAAAGCCCTGTTGCGGATGGAACTTGGTTTTGATCACCTTCTCGATCAGGAGATGGGTTGACGGCCCGATCTCCTGCGCCCACCGGTACATTCGAGCCGGGGTCCATTCGACGTATTTTTGATGCGCGGGCGGCATGTGTTCCGTGACGGTGGTATACTGGTGCTTGCCCCGACTGCGTTCGTGCAGGGCAACGCGGTCGCGCTTGTCAAAAACTTCCACGGTGTTTTCCATCACGCGAACCGAAATTTTCCGGCCGGCAAGCGTCCAGGGAGCGCTGTAATAATTTCCATCAACTTCAACGTGATAGTGAAATGCAAGCGTGGGAAAGAACCATTCCCGGTATTCAAAGGGTTCTGCCGGAAGCGGCAGCGCATTGGGTTTGTCCAGCTCCAGGAAAAGCTGCCGACGGCTTTTCGGCAGGCGTTGCATGGGTTTGTCGTTGATTTTTTCAAGAAGCTCTCCGATCGCTTTGTTCAGTTCGGCGATGCTGTAAAACACTCTGTTCCGCAAGCACGCCAGGATCCATCGCTGCGCGATCAGGACCGCATTTTCCACCTTGGGCTTGTCTTTGGGTTTTCCCGGACGGGTCGGGATAATCGCAACGCCGTAATGCGCGGCAAATTCGGTAAAGGTAATATTGACGTCCGGATCGTACCGGCATGCTTTGGCAACGGCGCTTTTAAGATTGTCGTCGATCTCGATCCGTGGTACGCAACCAAAATACTCGTAGCCTCTGCGGTGGCCCATAACCCAGTCCGGCGAGCGCTGGCTCTCCTGCGCTTCGGCATAGATATATTGCGACGCGCCCCAGGCCATGACCAGAAGCTCGACCTCACGATCTTGACCGGTGCGCATATCGCGCACGCACGGCCTCTTGCCGGAATAATCGACAAACAGTTTTTCCCCGCCGATGTGTCGCTGCCGCAAGTAAACCTTGAACCGTTGCGCCCACTCTCGATAGTACACGACAAATCGTGGGGAAGAATAACCGTCAGGATGGGTCGCCATATACTCCTGCCATAATATCTGCAAGGTCACGTACGATTTTGAATACAACGCTTTATGAAC
>JAQTTB010000013.1 GCA_028710985.1 Patescibacteria group bacterium | reverse complement strand
ACCGCAACCATCATTACCGGCATCATGGAGCGCAAGCGCATGGGCTTAAGCAAAAAGCCGATGCTGGTCGTGCCTAACCATATTGTCTCGCAGTGGGCTAAAGAGTTTGTCGAGCTTTATCCGGGCGTCAATTTGCTGATTGCGTCCGAAAAAGACTTCCAGAAACAAAACCGCAGACGCTTGTTTGCCAGAATTGCGACCGGCAAATACGACGCCATCATCATCGGCCATTCTTCCTTCAAGTTCATTGCGGTGGACCCGGCAACAGAGCAGCAGTTTATCCGCGATGAATTGAAGTTGCTTGAAGATGCGCTGTCAACCGCAAAGGACAATAATGACAAGCGTGCGGTGCGCACTATCAGAAATCGGATAGCGAAACGGATGGAGCGGTTAAACAAGCTTAATTCAGCGCCGAAAGATGATGTTGTCAGCTTCGATCAGATGGGTATCGATTACCTGGCAATCGACGAGAGTCACAGTTTTAAAAATTTAGAATTTTCTTCAGGAATGCAGCGGGTATCCGGCATGGGCACGCCCAACGGCTCGCAACGCGCATTTGACCTGTACATGAAGCTGAGAACCTTGCTCGACAGGGATAATGGCGGCGTCACTTTTGCCACCGGCACGCCGATCAGCAACTCGCTGGTGGAAATGTACACGATCATGCGCTATCTGAACAAGCAGGGCTTGATTGACCGAAACATAGAATCCTTCGACGCATGGGCTAAAAACTACGCCAATGTTGAACCGGCTATCGAGTACACGGCCACCGGCAAGCTGAAAGAGCGCACGATCATGGGTACATTCAACAATGTCCCGGAAATGATGCAGCTCTACAAGGAATTTGCCGATGTCGTGACGATGAACGACCTGAAGCGTATTTATTCCGAGCAGATAGCCCGGTCAAACAAGGAGAAAGGCGAGAATAACCGCACCGAGTTCCCGGTTCCGAAAGTGGCGAAAGGCGGCAGGCAGTTGATTAAGGCGCAGCCAAGCGCCGAACAACTGGAGTACATGGACTATCTGATCGAGCGCACGCTGCAAGTCGAAGCGAATATGAAGTCCAAAGGCTTTGATCCGACTGTAGATAACCTGTTATGGATTTACAACGACGCCAAGAAAGCCGCGCTCGATATCAGGCTGGTTGACCCCAGTGCGCCGGATAATCCTGATAGCAAAGTCAACAAGGCCGTCGATGATATTGTTGAGATTTACCATAAATGGCACAAGGACAAAGGCACTCAGCTTGTGTTTATCGATATGTCAACACCCGGTAAGTCGTCGGTTAAAGACGCTAACAACCTGCTTAATTCGATCTACAAGCGCCTGAAAATAAAGCCGGACAGCACTGAAGATAAAACGGTCAAGGTGCTCGAAACCTACAAGGAGAAATGGAACTACCTGCAATTCAAGCTTAACGAATTGCTGGAAGACGAGAATATCAGCGAGGACGATAGTGAAACGCTGGAAGCCTTCATCGATGAGACTGTGGCGGAGAGCGAGGTCTTCTCTACGGCGGATTCCGGCTTCTCTGTTTACGACGACATCAAGACTAAGCTACTTGGCAAAGGCATCCCCGCCAATGAAGTGCAGTTTATCCACGACTACAAGACGGCGATACAAAAGCAGGAACTGTTTGCTCTGGTCAATAGCGGCAAAGTGCGCGTGTTATTGGGGTCAACGGCCAAGATGGGCGCAGGCACTAACGCACAGGAGCGCATGGTTGGCCTGCAACATATCGATTCGTCGCAGCATAACCGGCCCTCCGACATTGAACAGCGCGAAGGCCGCATCATCCGTCAGGGCAATAAACTGTATGAGCGCGACCCGGACGGATTTGAAGTTGAAATAAAAGCCTACTCGACTGAAAAAACCTTTGATGCGGTATCCTGGCAAACCCTGGGCAAGAAGGCTCGGATGCTGGATTCGTTCAGAAGCGGCGAGCGTACCGTCGAGGAAAGCCAAAGCGACACAGCCAGTTATCTTGAGTTTATGGCGGAAACAACCGGCAATCCGATTTTCCGGGAAAAGATCAAACTGGAAGGGGAAATAGCCGAACTTGAAACCGACGAGCGCCGACTGGGTGCGCAATTGTCGGCAGCGAAGCGCACTGTTGCCAATGCGGAAGATGACGCCAGGACGAATGAGAACAGAATCAAACAAGTCAAGGAGGCGCTGGACGACTTGGGCAAAGCCGATACCTACAGCTTTAACGGCGAGACTTTCAGGAATGATTACGACAAGGTATTCAGAGCCGAATGGCAGAAATATGATGATGCGAAAACGCCTTACAATCTGGCCTTGCAGGAATACGCTTTAGTCAGGGCTGAATACGACAAGGCCGAGAAAGGAGATCGCGGTAAAGCACCGGCAAAACCGAAAGAGCCTGAATACCCGCATTATTTCACCGAGGGGATGCAGGCAAAATCAGAGGCAGCGCGGTTTGTCAACAAGCTTGCCGAGGCTGTCAAGGCGTTTAAAAAGGATGGCGACAGCCTGCAACTTAAGGTTGGCGACCTGCCGATTGATGTCGAGCTTACCATTAAGCGCAACAAATCGAATAGCGATAAAGATGTCAAGTTTATCAATGTTTACGACAAATACGGCTTGGCAGGTTTTGAAATAACGGATGCGCAGATTGATAACATCGTTCTTCTTGTCAACAAGTTTTCCAGACATACCTACAATGAAGTTCTGGACAGCCGCGAAGACCGGGCAAAAAAACAGGCCGAGCAGGTTAAAATCTCGAAAGAGTTTGTCGCCAA
>JAQTTB010000012.1 GCA_028710985.1 Patescibacteria group bacterium | reverse complement strand
CAAAAGAAACCGGGTCTACAAAATTTTTAGCTAAAGCAAGCGAGCTTGCTTTAAGAAATAAAAAATGGGCGGAAGACCCGAAAAACAATCCGGACGGTGCCGTTTCGTCGACGTTCGTTCTCAGAACGTTCGGCAAGTACATGCACGCCTTCCGCGGCAACGATTTCAAGATCGCCTACGAGAGAGGCAAAGACGGCCGGCTTGCGAAACGAGCGGTCCGACACCTTTCTTTTTTTCAGATCGAAATGCTTTTCGTCTGGTTCGCCAAAGAAAAAAAACAAATAAAACCGGCCGTGGCGGTGGCTCTCTGCAAAAAGGTTATAAGCGAATTCATAGACGAGAGTCACCGCAGGGAAGGATTCTACGGGGAGCTTGAAGCGGAAGCTCTGCGCGTAAGCGGTAGGAAAAGGTTTGAAGTGAGCGGACAAATCAGTTCAATGCACGACGCTTTAAAGAGGCTGAAAGATTCATTTGAGATGACGCGCATATGAGGCACATCGATTTATTTTCAGGCATCGGCGGGTTCGCTCTGGCGGTAGAAGAAGTATGGCCGGACTCCGAACATATCTTTTGCGATAACGATTCTTACTGCCAGCAATTAATAAAACTCAGATTTCCCAATTCAAAAATTTATGGCGACATCAAAAAAATCAAATCTATTACCAACGCCGACTGGCTCGGACCACAAGAGCAGAGGAAGAAACAGCAAACAAGTCGGGATAGACAACTACTTAAAGTCGATATCCTTACGGGCGGATTCCCATGCCAGCCATTTTCTCAAGCCGGGAAAAGGAGAGGCACAAACGACGCTCGATACCTCTGGCCGGAAATGCTTCGAATCATTAGGCTCACGCATCCGCGATGGGTCATTGCTGAGAACGTGCGTGGGTTTCTTGCTATGCAAAACGGATTGGTATTCGAACAAGTGTGCACTGACCTGGAAGATTCCGGTTACGAAGTCCAGCCGCTTGTTATTCCAGCTGTCGCCGTCAACGCTCCGCATCGAAGGGACAGGGTCTGGTTTATTGCTTCCAACGCCAAGAGTGAGCGAAGCCGAGGGGGCACCAGTGAAGAATGCGGAATTAAAAAATGGTCGATGGAGCAGGATGAATCAAAAGGGCGTGAGATTCGGAGTAAAGGTGAAAGACGTACTGGCCGTATTGCCTACGCCACGAGCGGGGAATCCGGGAAGCAGGCCAAACAAAAAAGGCGGAAAGATTTTGAACGAGGAAGTTGGGAAAGAAATTGGCTTGAAGTTGCAGCCGAACTTTGTGGAATGGATGATGGGCTACCCGCAAAACTGGACGGATTTGAATTGTCGAAATCGAGACATCGAATAGAACGATTAAAAGCTCTTGGGAATGCCATAGTGCTTCAGGTGGCTGTTGAAATTATGAAAGCAATTAAAGTGTCGGAAAAAAATATTAGCCATACTCGAAACATTCGAAATTAATGTTCTGATTTTTCGAGTGGGGTTAACCCCACATCTCCGTCTGAGGTCGACAGGCGGGGACGAAATAAAAAAAGTTAATTCAAAACGATATGCAATCACAAGACAAAGAAGTGCTCGAAACGATTCTAAAAGCCATCGTCACTCAGCCGGAAAAGGTCGAGGTGACAAAAACGGTGGATGAGATGGGCGTCCTTCTCTCCGTCAGGCTCGGCGATGACGACGCCGGAATCGTGATAGGCAAAGCGGGGAGAGGCATTCAAGCCATCCGCACCGTCATGAATTTCGTCGGCAGACGAACTCAAGCGAGGGTGAACGTCAAGCTCGAAGTGCCGGATCGTCCCCGCGGAGATCGGCCGGCCCGCAGCGGCTCAGGCGACGATTTCTCGCTCTAAGCAAAGACGGCGGATTTTCGCTAAGAGCGGGACAAATAAACAAAACCCGCATCGCATCCTATGAACCGGAGCCAAAAAGGAAAATTATTCGAAAAGAAAGCTCAAGACATTCTGACCGAGCAAGGATACTGGGTCGAGAAAGCTCGTCGCATGAGATTTCAGGCCCAAGATTTATTCGGCTGCTGGGACTTGATGGCTGTGAGCAAAAAAGAAATCCGGTTCGTGCAAGTGAGCTCCGAACCGTTCGGCTCAAGGTCGAGAGCCGACAAGGAGCACATGCTCGCATTTCCAAAACCGCCGGGCTCAAACAAAGAGTATTGGCGGTGGGATCAGAAGAAAAAAGAATTCACAATTCAAACGATATGAAAACAAAACTCGAAACACTGGAGACATTGCACGATTACACCCTCGAAGACATCGTGCGATGCGAAATAAAAATCAGGGTCCACGACGGCAAAAAAGACGCGGACACGCTGGAAGGTTTCCAAAAGCGGGGCGCGATGGGATTCACGGACGCGACCAAAAAAGACTACGTCGAGGAACAGGAGAAAGAAAGAGCACGGCTCGAAGGAGTGCTTCGGACCGTCGACAAACTAATCGAAGAAGAACATGGCATACGCAACAAATCCCAAAAAGAATCCTGAGGCTCGCAGGAAAAACCGGCCACGCTTGATCGGCGGAGTTTACATTCCGGCGGATCTTTTGGCCGAGGCCCAGAAACGGCGAATCGAGCTAATGCGAAAAGAGATAGTCCATCAGGCCTTCGATCGGCTTCCGATCCTGCAGAGGCTGTGGTGGAGATTAAAATTTTGGATTCAACATTTATGGACAAAAAAACCGAATCAATAAAAATCGCGAACCTGAAGTTCGCGCCATACAATCCGAGAGAGATAAAACACGACGATATCGAAACGTTGAAGAAATCGATCGAGAGATTCGGACTGCGCGGGCTGATCACCGTAAACACCCGCAAAGGACGCGAGGGAATGATAGTGGGCGGAAACATGACCGTCATGACCCTGAAAGAGATGGGATGGGAGACGATACCGGCAAAAAATGTCGACTTTGTCGACTTGCCGGAGAAGGAAGAAAAAGCGTTGAGTCTCGCGCTCAACAAGATCGCCGAGCGTCGCGACTGGAACGACGAAAAGCTGGCCGAAATGATGTGGGAGCTGAATCGCGCGGAGATTGACCTTTCGCT
>JAQTTB010000011.1 GCA_028710985.1 Patescibacteria group bacterium | reverse complement strand
GAGCTGGCCTCCGCCGGAATCGAATGCATCCTCGACGACCGCCCCGAACGCGCCGGCGTAAAGTTCAAAGACTCCGACCTCATCGGCTTCCCGATCCAAATAATCATAGGTGAAAAAAGAATCGCCAACGGCGAAGTCGAGATTAAAGACCGCAAGACGAAAGAGGTAAAAATACTAATGAGTGACAAGATCGTTTCCGCGATTAAGGAATTTTTATCGGCTCTAGGTTCGTAGCCTTAGGCTCTGAGCTCCGAAGAAATCTTAAGCAAAAAGCATATATTATGCATTTCGTCTATTAATTGTTAGTCATAGAGAAGGGGGTATTATGAAAAAAAGAATTAGCCTACTTTGTGTTATCTATTTTACTTCAGCATCCTTTTGTTATGCTGGTGAAATTTGTTCAAGAGAAAATATTGTTCCCTGCGTTGTTTTATTAGAGCAAAAAAGTAATATTGCTTCAATCAGTATCAACGGAGTAAAATCAGAATTGTGGTATAAAGAACCAGGTAGCGCTGAACCTAAACCGCGTTATGAGTTTTTTCAGGGTACTGGATTTTTGGTTTCTTCTGAAAATAATAAACTTTTCCTAGTAACAGCAGCCCATGTAGCGCTTACAATGACACCGTCAGCGCAGATTACTTTCAAGGGAGAAAATGATGCCCCAATTAGTTTAGCTCTATCAGAGGCAAGTGGTTTTAAAAAAGAATTGCCTTGGGTTTATCATCCAGAAGCAGATGTTGCGGTGTTACCGTTATTCCCTGAGAATGTTATTTTAATAAAGTATTTCAAAAACCACTTTCTTCCGCAAAGTCTTATTTCATCTGAAAAGGTTCCGCCTTCAAGAGATATTCCCCTAACTGTTTTTGGATTTCCTCTTGGTTTTGGTGCTGTAGATACATTTTCTCCATTAACAAAAACAAGTCATACAGCAAGTAGTTTGATGCAGCTTTCTCGATTCGACAATGGCAAGGTGACTACATTTTATATATTAGAAGATCCAAGCATTACAGGGTACAGTGGTGGCCCGGTTTTTGATGTTTCCATGTATAAAATCGGGGCATTATCTACTACTGGTTCTGGTACAAAATTAGTTGGTATTATGCATGGAACACTTTCGGATCCAACAGGCGGTAAGCTTGCAGCTGTGGTACCGAGTTATTTTATTGTAGAAACTATAAATCTTGCATTATCTGAACCTTCAAATAAATAGATAATTTCGGTGACAATATACCTAATTCCCTAACCGAAATAATAACATGCCCCCACGCTACGTTAAGACCATAAAAGAAGAAATCCTCTACGAATACGCCAAGCTCATATCCCGCAGCGCGTTCAAGGGCAGCATCAACTACGGATTTGTCACGGACCGGTTCAAAGCCCTGCGCGACGGCAACGCTACGATGTCCGGCACGATAAGGGAGTGGCAGAGGGAGCAGGAGATGGATAAGGAGTGCGTCTTTTGCGGCGCGCTCGAAGGCCTGCAGGTCGACCACCTCATCCCGCGAAGCCGCGGCGGCCCTGATTCGGCGGATAATTCGGTCCTGTCGTGTCCCGCCTGCAACGCCTCGCGGGGCGACAGCGGCGTCTTCCAATGGTTGGGGCTCAAGAAGAAGGATGGCCTCCACCGCCTCGTGGCCGGCAAGTACCTGAAATTGCTGTTTGACCTCCACCAGACGCGTGGTACACTTGATATAAATAGGGACGACATTGCCCGGTTGTGCCCCGAATGCAGGAACAAGTCCACCTGCAGGGAGTGGCGCAAGGAACAGGAGCTTACATGTTTTTGTTTGGAGAGCGTGATCTAAATTAGAGCAGAAGGAGCAAATTAATATGGAGAAAATGTTCATTTTATTTTTACTGGCAACCATTATTATGATACTTATAATAGTAAAATCGAAAATCCGATTATTCAGTATGTACTTTTTTGCCGTTGGAGCTTTAACGCCATTAATATCATTCGCTTTTTGTTTTATTATTAGAAGTACTGCCTTACCAGCTAAAATCTTTTGGACAGTTAGTCCCTTGGCACTTATTCTTTGCGTGCTCTCATCAATTGCGGGAATTATTGAGATTTCTAATCGAAAAATACCCAGGAATTATTTATATTTTCCAATTGGCGGCCTAGTCTGTTCACTCTTTTTATGGTTATTTTTAGCTGCTGCCTGGGCTATGGTAAACGGCGCCTAATAATAGAGGATAAATAGGGGACGAGAGCGTATTTTAGAGGAAAGAACAGCGGCTGAATTAGCCATTTTTTTCTCATGGCATTAAAAACGTTTCGAGGCGAAATGGTATCCATGAAAAGAATATTCATTTTGACTTTAGCCATATCCTCGATAGTTTGTAATTGCTATGCGGAATACGAGATAGACGAGGAGTTGACCGCCCGTGAGCATTTTAACAAGGGCATGGTTTATTATAACAGGCATAATTACGACCACTCAATCCTGCAGTTCACCAAAGCCATCCAGATGAACCCACAGTTTGCCGATGCCTTCAAACAGAGGGGGAACGCATTCCTTAAATTGGGTGATTACGACCGCGCGATCTGGGACTACGACTACGCGATAGAACTTAATCCTAAATACCCGAACCTCTATTTAGACCGCGGTTCCGCATATCGCAACAAGGGTGATACCGAAAAAGCCCTTGCCGATTACACCAAAGCGCTGGAGATCAGCCCCAACTTTATTATGGTCTATGAAGGCCGGGGTATGGTATACGCGGATGTCGGCGAATACGACAAGGCGATAGCGGATTTTACGAAGATAATCGAACTTGAGCCCGATAACGCCCGCGCTTTTTATCGCCGCGGCAAGGCTTACAGCGCTAAAGGGGAATACGGCAAGGCCGTCGCGAATTTTAACAGTGCACTGAGCTTATCGCCCAAGTACTACAAAGCGCGTTTTGAGCGCGCGAGCGCCTATTTAAATAAAGGAGACATCGACAGGGGGATATCCGAGTACGACAAATTGTTAAGGGAGAATCCGCGTGATAACGCCGCTTATAATAACCGGGGATACGGCTACTTCCTGAAAGGCGATAATGAATCCGCGATAAAAGACTATTCCGCGGCCCTTGAACTTAATCCCTATGACGTGGATGCCTGGGATAATATAGGTATATCGTATTACCTGACGGAGAGATATTTAATGGCGAAAGAGTCGCTTGAAACAGCAGCGGAGTTGGGTTCCGTATGTTATGAGTGTTACTATTATTTAAGCGAGATGTACGCAAAAGACGGCGAAGCCGAAAAGGCCAAGATGTACCGGGACAAAGCGCAGCAATATAAACAGCAAGGGATTAAATAGAGGACGCCCTGCGAACACGCCGATCTAATATCCCGCAGTAAAATTGCTGTTTGACCTTCACCAGACGCGTGGTACACTTGATAAGAAGTAAAATGACAATGGGAAAGATAATATCTGCGGCAATAGCGGCCTGTTATATCGTTCTCGCATATTCAGCGGGAGGGGCGAAGATGGCGTTCAAAATTTTTGCCTTCCTTATCATTCCTATCGGATTCATCTGGTTCAGCGAGGCGATAGGCAATTATACCGGTCCGGTGACACGAGCAGCTCCGCTTACTAATAAAACCCCGGCGTTCTTAATTGCATTTGTGGGGTGGGTAGTTCTTTTGCTGCCAGCCATAATTGGACTGTTTTTAAGTTTTCGGCTAAAATAGGAGGCAAATATGACCGACTCGCAGTTATTCCAGTTAATGGGCGTTGTCTATACGGCGGCAGGGCTCGGGATGCTCATCAATCCCGACTATTATAAGAAGATAGTTGATTCTTTTGATAATA
>JAQTTB010000010.1 GCA_028710985.1 Patescibacteria group bacterium | reverse complement strand
ATAGCCTGCTTAACAATTTTTATATCGCTGTCATCTTCATGTCACGCGGACGGGCTTGATACTCCTGATCCTTTGGCTCTATACAACCAGAACCCGCCGGACGTTACGGTAATCCCGTTCGATTACGACAGGATGTACAACCCGGATTACAACCATGACTGCTCGCCCCATGATCCAGTCTATCCAGAAGATCGGCATGAACTGCACACATTTAAAAGCGTGCCTGAGTTGAAACCGTATTACTTAATATTGGCTATTTTAGTGTCGGCGGCTATATTTTTGGCAGGCAGGAGATCGCTTCGGTGAACGCAAATCCCAAATTAAAAGCCATGCAGGAAATCGAAGAGGCCATTCAACTATTAACCAGCAATCTGAAACTGATGACCGATGTATTTTATGACCGCATAGACGCTCAAAAAGCGCGGGTAACGATTGTCAATCAGAACCAGTGGGCGATTGATGCGATACGGGAATCCGCAAAACAAATATAATTTCAAGGTGTTAAATACTTGATTTTCCTGATATAATAAAACAACTTAGACGGATAAAACCATGAAAAAATTACCTTTAATACTGCTGGCAATGTTGTCGGCATCAACCATTCCAGCCCAGGCCAAAAGCAATCTGGCTTATGGTCATGATCTGTGTATGGCGGCAAGTCGGGTGGCTGCGTCTGCTTTAGATAATAGACGTAAGGGAATCCCTTTGAGCACCCTGGTTGCCTCCATTGCTAATATAAAGCCAAAAGAGAAGGTTATGTCACCGGCCACGCGAGCCATTGTAGTTTATACAATGGATGCTTACGATGCGCCTGAAACCATGACGCCTGACCACTGGCAAAGCATTAATTACCAAACCTGCATGGCCGAGTTTGCCAAATAATGAACGATTTTGATTTTTAATGAGAGGATATAGGCGTTATGAGTAAAGAAGTCGCAGTAAAAAAAGAATTATTACCATCGCTGGCAATGGACGAAGCTGAGCTAATGAATGTTTTACGCAACTCGTTATATCCGGGAGCGCAAGACAGTTCAATAAAACTGGTAATAAGTTATTGCAAGGCATCAGGGCTTGATCCGATGCAAAAACCGGCGCATATCGTTCCTATGTGGGACAGTAAACTGAAAGGCATGAAAGACGTTATCATGCCGGGAATAGGACTGTACAGAACGCAAGCAGCCCGTTCCGGTCAATATGCAGGCGTGAGCGAGCCTGAATATGGCGAGGATGTTACTGAAAGCCTTAGCGGCGTGTCTGTCACCTATCCTAAATGGTGCAAGGTCACGGTAAAGCGGCTGATGGCTAACGGCAGCATTGCCGAATTTACTGTCAAGGAGTTCTGGAAGGAGAACTATGCCGTTAAAGGTGGTCAGGAAAAAAGCATTGCGCCTAATGCCATGTGGCTAAAGCGGCCATACGGACAGGTCAGCAAGTGTGCTGAGGCGCAGGCATTGCGTAAAGCCTTCCCTGAGTTTGGCGCACAACCTACCGCAGATGAAATGGAAGGCAAAATGGATGAGTATATTGACCACAACACCGGCGAGATCATCAGCAAATCCAAGCAAGCCGAAAAACCGGCGCTGGAAGCCTACCCGCAAGAGAAATTTGACGCCAACAAAGCGCAATGGAAAAGCCTGATTGACGGCGGCAAGCAAACGGCGGCGGCGATCATTGGCAAACTGAAATTAAACGGCACACTAACTGCCGCTCAAATCAAAGAGATTGAAGGCTTCGAAGTTGTGGAAGTCATTACGGGAGAACTGGTTGAATAAAACAATACCAAATCTCAGAGAATACGAAGAGACAACTTGACAATTGAAGAATCTTTAACAAAAGTGGCGTTATCATGAAAATATTAGATGTAGAGCAGAATACCTCCGCTTGGTTAGATGCGAGAAAATTAAGCCATGGAACGGCATCTGAATTATCCGCAGCAGCAGGAAAATCAAAATACATAAGCCGAGATAAACTTCTAAAACAAAAATCAATAGGATTGGCAGATGAAATTGATCAATTTACGCAGCAGTTATTTGATAAAGGACATGCCGCTGAATATGCAGCGCGAAGCCTGGCAGAAGAAATAGCAGGGGGCGAGCTATACCCAATGACAGCAACCATTGACGTTGACGGACTGGTTCTGCTGGCAAGTTTCGACGGTATTTCTATGGATGAGACCGTAATTTTTGAGCACAAACTCTTCAATAAAACACTTTCTGAAAATGTCGTATCAGGAACGCTTGATGAACATTACACTTTGCAAATGGATCAGCAGTTGTTGATTAGCGGAGCTGATAAGTGTTTGTTCATGTGCTCTGATGGAACCAAAGACAATATGGTATATTGTTGGTATAAATCAACACCTGAAAAGCTTGCCAATGTCGTTAATATTTGGAAGCAATTCCACGCTGACCTAGCTATGTACAGTCATGAGCATAAAGTAGAACAGCCTAAAGCAGCCCCCATAAAAGACCTCCCTGCTGTGATTGTACAGGTTTCAGGAACACTGACACGGTGCAACATAGACGACGTAAGGCCGCAGTTTGACAAATTCCTGACCAATGCCCTGATTGATTTGGTAACAGATGAAGATTTCGCCCAAGCCGAAGCCGAAAGCAAGATTGGCCGCGAAACCGCCAAACGCTGTCTGTTAACCGCCAAATCCGTAGTTGATCAAACATTAACGATCAGCGAGGTAACGCGGGAACTGGAAAACTACGCGGCAAAATTCAACGCTATTGCATTAAAGCAGGAAAAGGCCGTCAAGGAGCAAAAAGAAGCGCGTAAGATCACTGCCAGGCGTGAACATGAAAAGGCGTTCAGCGATCATGTATTTGCGCTTAATGAGGAACTAAAGCCCATTACATTGATCTGTAAAGAACCCGACTGGAACGGCGCAATGAAAAACCAGCGGCTACTGTCAAGTCTGTACAATAAGCTAGATGTTGAGCTTGCCACTGCCAAAATGAATGCCGACGCCATAGCCAAAGATATTCGGGGAAAATTGTCCTGGTTTAACGACTGCGTGACCGCCACGCGGTTTCTGTTCAATGACTTGCAGTCGATTATTACCAGCAATAACCTTGAAGCCTTTCAAAGCATCGTTAAAAGCCGCATATCTGACTATGCAAAAGAACAGGAAGCAAAAGCGGAAGCACAGCGCAAGCGTATCCAGGAAGAAGAGCAACGCAAGGCGGAAGCCGAACAAGCCAAAAAACTGGAAGCCGAACGCGCTGCCATACGCGAAGAAGAGCGAGTTAAGGCGGAAGCTGAAGCAAAACGTATTCGCGATGAACAAGCTGAATTAGCCAGGATTGAGAAAGAAAAACTTAAGGCGGAAAAGCAGGCGGACTTTGATAAACTGCACACGATCAATAATGAATTCGCTTTGAAAATTTCACAGAAGGAGGTATTATCTAGCCAGTCCACTTTGTCAGAGTTAAGATCATCGGCTGACAGAATAGAAGCGGCGGCGCAGTATGCAGACCGCAGCGAAGACCGTCACCGCGAGATGGCGTCAGCTATTAACTTAAGAAAACAAGCCGACGAACTTGAAAGACTGGCTTTTTCTAATAAGCTTGAGATAGAGCCTACGATAACTATCACAGTCGCCGAGCATAAGCGCCTGCTTGATGGTATGCGCTGGCTCGAATGCTTGAGAGAGGCGGAGGTAGGGACATGGACAGGGTACCGTTACGCAAGGGCACTGTACAGTAAAGCCGAGATGGCTTGAATGCCTTCTAAAAACGACAGTTGTCAAGTCTTGCTTGATAGCTCAATTAAACAGATTTAAGGATTGTTTAACCTAACTTGCTGGTCGTAGCATATGAACGAAATGATAGAGATACTGGAAGAAGAAAAGCTTCGTCTGATGGATTTAAGACGCATGCTCTTGAAGCATTCAGAAAGCGGAGCGCACCATCGATTGGCCTACGTGACAGACGCGATAAATCAGGCAATTGATGATATTATTAGGGTAAGTCAACAGTGAAAGAATACCCATATTTTAAAATTTCAACATTTCTTAATGTTGAAGACGGCCTCGACGCTGAACCCGTTGATTTTGAGATAATACCGGAAGAAGGATTGAGAATTTCAAGAGACAAAACACCGGCGTGTAATAAAAGCCCGGATAAATTCCCAGAAGTACCAGAAATTGAATTAGCTTTTAGTTTGGTGTCTGCTCGCCAATTACGTGATTTTTTAAACCACGCACTCCCTGCGGATTGCGAGGCATAACGCTAAATAGACACCTAAATCGGTGTATATACGACATATCAGCTTCAAACAACTCCAGTCAAGAAAAATATTTTGAGTTTTAACTGGTTTTCCTGTACCATGCAAGTTCAGAAAATTAAACTAAAGCTTCCTGGAGAAGGGAATAAATGATCATTACGATAGGCAGTCAGAAAGGCGGCGTGGGCAAATCAACGATATGCTGCAACATGGCGGCGGCATTGGCGCAACAGGCTCGCGACGTTATCATTGTGGACAGCGATTCGCAGCGTTCAGCCTCCGCGTGGTGGGCGGAGCGAACGCGGAGCAGGCCGGAATTGCCGCATATCGCCTGCGTTCAGAAGGACGGCTATATCAATCAGACGTTGGAGGATTTTAATGCCCGGTACGGCTTTGTATTGGTCGATGCGGCAGGCAGGGATTCCGATGAATTGAGGTCGGCAATGGCGGTCAGCGACGTGCTGATCACGCCCACCAAGTGTAGTCAAATTGATTTGATGACGCTGAGCACAATGGCTGCGCTGATCAGGAAGTGCGTACAGGTAAATACGAAATTAACGTCTTATTGTTTGCTGAATATAGCGCCGACCAATAAGAGAATTACCGAGATCGAGCAGGCTCGAAACGCTATCATGGAATACCCGGAGATCATCTTGCTGGATACGATCATATCAGACCGTAAAATTTACCGGGATTCGATGGCGGACGGCAGCGGCGTCAGCGAGACGGACGGGAAAGCGGCCAGTGCCAAACTGGCGAGAGAAGAAATACAACAGTTAGTTAGCGAGGTGTTACATGGTATCATTTAAATCAAGACAAGAAGTGGATAAAATAAAATCCTTCGTTGAAGGCGGCAGTCTGGCAACGATAGGCGATACCGGCTCGTTCGCGGATTTGCAGAGTTTTGATGTTTGGGAATTGGCTGATAAACTGGAGTCTATTGATAACCAATCGCTGATGTGGAAGTGGATGATTGCCATGCACATTCGCGACCATTACCCGAACGATACTGAATTTGGTCAGTTTATCAAGCAATTGCGCGAGAAAAATCCGCACCATCCTTTGGTGACAGTGACCCAGCAGCATCGGCATAAATTCATCCAGGCCGCGCGGCTGTGCCAGCGTCTGAAAATAACCGATATTAACGCCATGGGCATATCGCCCACTGTGTTCTACAAGATTGCGGCCAGGAAAAACGACGACTACGCCGAGCGGTTGTACCATGCGCTGAAGAAAAAGAACTACAAGGAAACGGAGGCTGACCGCGTTATCGCGCAAATAACATCGATACCGGGCATTACCTATGAAGAACCCGTTGCGCTGGAGAAAATGGACTACGATAAGCCGAAGACGGAGCTGCGCACGGTCAAGGTCTTCGGTAATATTGCCGAAGATGCCGTTATAGAGGAAATGGGCGCGGCGATAGAGCAATCTATCGAGCGTCATGAGTTCGTGCCGCCAGTGAGCATGACCGAGGCTGAGCAAACGACGCCGGAGATTGGCTATGACGCCGTGTTTAGCCGGATGCGCGATAAGGTTGAACCGGATGATGAGCAAGAGGACGCGATATCTGCTGAAACCTGGCGGGGAACGGAAAGGCGCAAAGGCGTTTCCCAGGTTGAGCGGGTTCTGCATAACGATAAGTACGAACACGAAGCCTTTCAGTTAAAGGACGTAAGTTCAGATGATCTTATCCTGGAGCTGGCAACCCGTGTCGAACATAAGTCAGACGAAGACGTTAAGGCCGATT
>JAQTTB010000009.1 GCA_028710985.1 Patescibacteria group bacterium | reverse complement strand
AAATACTATTCCTTTTTTTCTGCTCCGTGAACGCTTGGAGGAGGGCTTCTTCGGGCTTTTCTTCGCCTTTGATAACTATGCCCATTTTTTCCAGAGTTTCCTTATCCATGACATTTTTTTCCTTTCCTGCTTCGGGGGTTTGGCAGTCAACCTGCGTCTCGGTGAAGTACCACGCCGGTTCTCGACTCTCGCCAAAATTAGAAAGCGGCTGCATCCCGTCGAAATACGGCGTGTTTGTCACCGCCGCTCCGTACACGCGCACGGGGACGGGCGAACCGCTTTTCTTATCCTTGCCGTTAAAAATCAGTTCTGGTGAGATATACTTGTATTCTCCGTCGCGAACCATCTCCGCGCATTTCTTTGTGAACTTAACGAGGCCGAATAGACCTTTGCCGGCCTTATGCGTCAGACGTTTTATCCATCCACTCGCAGCTCCGCGCTGGTGCTCGTAGTTCATCTGCACTTCCGCGCCGACGGTCGAGAAGTAATCTGCAGCCTGCTTGCAATGGTCCTCGGTGATTTCGATATCGCCATACGTCGGGTGCTTCCACTTGCCGACGGGGGCGATTTGAATTTCGACTTCGCGGTCGTCGTTGACCTCGGCGCATTCGACGGCTCCGTGTAAACTATACTGCATCGCTCTCCTCCGTATAATCATATCCCATACGAATAGCGGTATCTAAAAATGAATTGATTGTTTTTATATCTGATATATTCGTTATAAAAGCATCTTCCTCTTTTATTCCGTTAATATATTTTGTATTTTGCAATATATTTTTTATTGCTTCTTCTCCTTTAATAATTTTCAACGACTCATCAATAGTTCCAATTTCTTTATTGTCTTTTGTAATAATATAAATCATTTGAAGACAACCTCCTTCATAAACGCATACATCTTAGGTGCTTTTTTCTTTAACATTTTAGGATTGTTGCGATATGCTGCAAATGATTCCGCAAAATTCTCGTCCCATGAAATGCGCGCGTATTCGGTAACACCCTCGCCTGTTATTCTATGAATGTCCGCAACATCCCATCCATTCTTGCCCCGTAGTTTTTCCGGAGCGGTGAATGTAATATGGTGCCCGTATTCATGATCTAGCGCCCACGCTGCCTCTTGTTCGTTATAATTTTTTTTATTAAGTTGAATTCTTGCTTTTTTATCTTTATTAAATGTACCTGATGTATATGTTCCAGCCCTATCAGATTTCAATCTGGCATACGTATCAATTTCGATTTCTTGTTTATCCACAGCCGAGCGAATATCATCGTTAAGTTCCGCTCGAATATTTCCTAATTGTTTATCCGTTGTTTTTATTGTTTCTGTTCTTCGGTATACATCGTATTCTTTGTCCTTTGCGCCTTTTGCATAAGATATTTTAGCCGTGCTTCCCCCGATACTTCTACCCGCCGCCCACATTCCGTGGTCGTCGCGTGGCTGGTCTGGGTCATAAAATGTATCTGATTCCTCCAATGGTATGTTAATGCACCGGCAAGCGTCGTGGCCGAGACAGTGCCGATTCTCGCCGCCGGTAAGATAGTCCGGGTCGCCCGCGCGGTGGACCTGCCCGTCGCGCACCATGCACTCGTAGCAGGCGTCGCGGTCCATTACAGCAGCGTAAACCTCGAGCGGGGCGTTCATCTTGCGAGCAGCCGCTTGCCGGCCGTCGCCGTAAGCCACGTTGACGACCTCTCTAATCGAACGCTGTAAATTGGCTTCTGATAATCCATATATCTGCTGCGTCAGGTACTCCGTGCGCTTGGCGCCCGTCAGCCCCGTCCGCTTGGCCTGCATCAGCGCAATCTCCGCGCTATCTTGAATTTTCCGAACGCCTATCATCAATTTCGCTTTAAGTTCCTTGCGGGTGCGCGGCTCCCACTCGATAAACTCCGCGACTGGCGCGCCATAATCCTTCTGCCCCGCCCCATACGCCTCGGTCGTCTCAGCGGACATGCCCTCGACGGCCTTGTCTACGCGCGCGGGGCGCACGCTCTGGGGCGCGTTGCCCTCGGAGATAGCCGTAACGAGCGTCTCCATGTAATTTGTATAAAACTGGGTGGCTTTTTTGCCGATACGGTCACGCAGTCCGGACAGCCGTGCGTCTATGCTCGCCACCCGTGCCGTGGCTTGGCTAACTGCGGTGTTTTCGTCCTCATACTTCCCACACAGCCCGCGCAGCACGTTCGCGCGTTTAGCCGGGTCCATGTTGCCGAAATATGAGGATATTGCAACCGGGGACATGGGCGGGTCGTCGGTGAACTTGGCGGGTGCGCTTGTAACTCCGCTCGCACCCGGAGCAACGGGCGGTGCCAGCCGCTGCTCGCGTGCCGCGTCCCGCTCTTCTTCTGCCGCTTTCAGGTCGTCCTCATCCATCTCCGGGAGGTCCATCAACGCCCGCGTGTAAACTTGTATCTTCGGGTCTTTCGCGTCAATCGCGCCCGCGTCAACGAAGTTCTTAAATGCTCTCGATAGCCCCTCAACATCTTTTTCCGCTATGCCGCGTACGACGAGCGTAGGATAATCCTCCTCGTTCGGGAAATTGAACGAGCATAGGCGTTTTATCTCGCGGTTAAATACCTCCGCGATATAGTCCCCCATCGCTTGCGCGGACCGGAGGAAAAACGCCGACATGTCCTCGCCAAGCGACCGGCTGCCCGTCTGCGTCGTGCCGAGGTTCAGGAATTGCAGCAGGGCGGCTTTCGCCATATCCTCTTCGTAATGTTTTATCACGGCTATCAAGTCGGTCTGGCCTTGTGTGCCTCCTTGCAGTAAATCAACTGTCATCCCGGCGGTGCCGATAAAATACTGGTGCTCGCCCGCGCGGAACTTTTTCATTATCGTTTCGAGTTTGTCCGCGTCCGCGTCGCTCATGCCGGTCGGTATCGTTACGACTGGTATCCCCGCGCCGATGCGTTCGCAGTACATGGCGAGATACTTCTCGACGGCTTCCTTCATGCTCCATATTTTCCAGAGCACGCGGTATAGTCCCTTGCCCGCGTAACTGCGGCCGCGTTGGTTCGCAGTAAATAACATTAATTTATCCGCTGGAATATTTACCGTTTTATATGCGCCCGTGCCGAGGTCTTCAGCCATTTGCTCGATATCCCGGAGCGTGTCCCCGTCGAAGTTCCACTTTTCGATTGTACGCTGATGCCGATAGCCGATGTCCTGCCATACCGTCTTCCCCTCTTCGACGGCATACGTAACCTCGAACATAGCAAAGCCCCAGAAGTAATATTCAAGCGCCTGTTCGAGCCAGTTCTCGAAGCGCCGGTCATCAAATAACTGCGACTCGACCCATTCTTTTATTTCTTTCGAGTCCCCTTCCAACTCAAACTCCGCTCTTCTTACTGGCAGCGTAATCCCCTGCTTGATTTGATAAATGGTCTGGTCGTTATCCATCCGCTCGAAATGCGTCCATATCGTCGGATGCTGCATCTTCGTATTATAATCTTCGGTGAATATCCCGCCGTTATTCTCGGTGCCGGTTCTTCCTATTATCACCCGCGGCGACGTTGCGGCCGATGTTACCATTACCACGCCTCCCTATATATCCTGGCCGCTTCCGCACCCCCGCCCGTACGCGGCTGGCTGCCTTGCGCCCCGCCGAATTGCACGTACGCCTCGCGCGCGAACCACCACGCCATCACCGCGTCGGTCTCGGTGCCGAGCGGGTATGAGCGCACTTGCGCGACGAATTTGCACGTCCCACACTGGCAGTCGGGGTCGTGCTGTTTCTCGTACGGTACAACCCATAAGCCCTGTTCGAGTTCGATGTCTAGCGACGGCAGCCCGACGCACGGGTCGAGTTTCTGTAACCCCGTGCGGAATGGGATAACGGGCAGCCCAGGGCGGGCTGCCCGCATCCAGTCAAGCAGTGCTGTCTGATATCCGTTGTCTTCAACGGCAATAAGGCGCGGGTGATACAGGCGGTCAACGTCTGCAATCTCTCCGGCCGTCTCTACGCTAGACAGTTGCTTAATGCGCACGTCAATAATCCAACGCTCTTTTCCTATGAGCGCGAAAGTTATAATCGCGGTCCCGGCGCGCTTAGGTCCGGCAAGGTCAACGCCGGTAAATTTGGGGTGTTCTGGCATGAGAGGCGAGCGACATATACGAATAGCCCGGTCGAAGTGCTTAAACATTAACGCTTCGTCTGATATGGCGATATTACGGAATCCACGCGCGAAGGCCAATTCACCGATTTCAACTGCGCGGTTGCGCAGCCGTTCGGTAGTCCACCGCTCCCAGAGAGGGATGGTGTCAACTACGGGGATGTCGAGGATGGATTTCATTTCTCACGTATCACGGTTACAGAAAAAGGACTAAGCCAGCAAGACAGCCGGAATAGAAGCAGTGCCAATCTATGGCGTAAATAAACGATACGCGGATACTTAATTCGCATTTCCACTTTAATTTCTTTCGCGCTCATATACCTAACCACTCCTTGCCATCCTGCGCTGCCTGCGCCGCTCGTTCTTCCCCTGATGCGTCATAATATCCACTGGCTTATCATCTACCCACTTGATTAGCCGGTTCGGATTATCTAAGTGTTTAAGTCCCTTGTATAAGCAGTTCCCGTATATTTGCGCATCGAGGTCCATAAGCAGTTGCGTCGCCTCGGCCTGGTGCGCCTCGACCCAACAGGTCGGGAAGTAGTGCTCGGCCTGGCCCGTCACGTCGAACGCCGGGCCGACTTCCGGCTGCATCCGCGTGGCCGCCTCGTGCGGGTCGTGCGCGGACTTTAAACATTCGAGGAATCCGGCCATCGCGGGCTTGTGCCGCGCGACTTCCGCGGCGGTTATGCCGTCCGGCACCGATATCGAGCAGAGCGCGAGGTCTATCGTGTACTTGCGCCCTGCGTCGTCGGCCCACCAACGCGCAGCGGGCACGTTGCCTATCGGTTCGTATATCTGCATTCGATTCCGTCCATAGATTTATTAACTGACATAACTAGAAAACTGAAACGCTTGTTAGAAAGCAACTCCATACTCAGGTCGTCTTCATGCCACACGGTTCCAATATAAGTAACCATGCCGGTCGGCTCCAAACGCGATAGCCATGTATTGCGGAAACTCTCTTTCACTTGCGGCCGCAACGCTGGTTGCTGTATCGCATTTTTAAGGTCCACCGGGTCGTCAAAGACAAGTTTGTCCACGCGTGCGCCCATCTCCGAACTTAATATCCCTCTGCCTTCCACGCTAGGGTCTTTGCTTATCGCGTCGCGCTCGACAAAGATTTTATGATTCGTCCAGCCAAGTTCTTTGTTCGGGTGTAGCGCGAATGGCAATTTTCCTCCCTCGATGTGCTGTTTTAAAACCGAAACGCGCGCGCTTGCGATATCATCCGTGCCGCTGATTATTTTTATTCGCATATTTGGATTTCTACCCAAGTCGAAAAGTGTACGCCCGATAACCACCTGCACCGTCTTCCCATGACCCCATGGGCCTAATATTCCGGCCCATATCCCGCGCTTCTCGCAGTCGTTTATATGCTCATGCCATACTCGATGCATATCTGCCTGCTTTATCGGCGTCCCGGTCTCATCAGTAAACACTTTTTCAATGAACGAATTTACGTCGTGCGCTGCGGGGTCTTGCCGAGCGGCGGCGATGCTGCGCAACTCACTCGCTAGATTTATCGGTACTGGTTTTTTCGATTTCATCTGCAATCTTTTGAACGAGTGCGGGGTCTTTAATCGCTTTTGTAATCGCAGATAATATATCTTGCTTAAACTTGTTGACTTCAAGCGTTACGGTCGAATTGATGTCGACGGTTTCGCGCCATTGCGCTTGGGTTTTAAGGTAGAAGATTGCCGCTGTAATTGATTGCGGCGTGGCGAGAGGTTCTTGGCCTTTGGCGACACGCTCCATACGCGCAGCGATATCGTTCATGCTATCGTGCCGTGCTTTTTTATATTGCGCCACAATATCGGGGTCTGTAATCCATCTTTGGAGTGTACGTTGTGGAATCATAAGGCGATATGAGATTTGTTCTAATGTCAAGCCCGCTCTCGCGGACTCGATGAGTATTTTAAAGTTTTCTTCTGAAAGTTTTTTCTTCATCGCTACGTATATTATAACGCGCGATGAGAAATATTATAAAAACGCCCCAAAAATTATATTAGAAGTTTTTTCTATGTCTATTGCGAGAAAAAAAATAAAATATATTTTCGATTTTACTTTACACGGGCTAAAATAACGTGGATTGGCCTTGCTTGAACTCTTGAATTGTTACGCCTTTTTCTACCGTCGCTATTCGCTTATTTGCAATTTTGATATACGCGGGGTTGAGTTCAATTCCAATCCATTGCCTGTTTTCCTGCGCCGCAACCATCGCGGTAGTCCCCGCGCCCATGAACGGGTCAAGAACAACGCCATCCTTCGGGCAACCCGCTTGTATGCAGGGGCGTATCAGTTCGGGCGGGAACGTGGCGAAATGTGCTTCGGAGCAAGGGGCGGTTGCAACCGTCCAGACGGAGCGGCGATTGCGTAGCCCATTTGTTTCGGGTTCGCCTACTCCATCCGCTCGTTTAATATGCATTGTATGCGTTGTTAATCCTTTGTTTTGTAAATTCTTAACTGAATTGTTGGCAATTTTTGTTTGTTGTAAATAAGCAAGACCTGTTCTAATTCCTTTTGTTGCCATATCGGGACGATAACTTTCCATCGGCTCCTTTGTTGCGTCTTGGTCATAATAATACTTCTCCGCTTTCGCTAATAGAAAAATATACTCATGCGCTTTCGTGCAACGGTCTGTAACCGATTCCGGCATGGGATTCGGTTTGTGCCAGATAATATCCTGCCGCAACCACCAGCCATCGGCTTGGAGCGCGAATGCTACACGCCACGGGATACCCACAAGGTCTTTGGGTTTGA
This sequence comes from Patescibacteria group bacterium, assembly GCA_028710985.1. Lineage (NCBI taxonomy): Bacteria > Patescibacteria group bacterium. The sequence continues at coordinate 547 of JAQTTB010000009.1, read as the reverse complement.
GACCCCGCGCAACAATGCTTCGTGGCATATCAACCGTCCCACGATTGCTGTCTTGTTTTTCGCTATATCCACTACCGCGCCCACCGCCCGTATACGAATCGCCCAAATTTAACCACGCCGTTCCGTCCGGTTTTAAAACCCGCCGAACTTCTCTGAATATCTCTACCATTTTGTCAACATATTCTTCCGGCGTTTTTTCAAGACCGAGTTGTTGGTCTATGCGTATCGCCCCGCATTTTCCGCAAATATCAAGATAATGCGCTTCTTGTTCATGATTATCGTTTGTTGGCCGACCCTTTAGTGTTGATGAATTAGTGCTGCCCTCGCCCCAAGTTGGCCTACCTTGACTTAATTTTTTATGGTCACAATTCGCGTCGCCCCCTCGCCATTGCGCGGTTCCATAATCACGCAAGCCCCAATATGGCGGACTCGTTACAACACAGTCGACAAACTCGGACGGCATGGTTTTTAATACCGTCAGGCAATCGCCCTGTATAATATTATTCATGCACTGCCTTCCTGATTATATGCCGCGAAATAACGTGAG
>JAQTTB010000008.1:2879-7704 GCA_028710985.1 Patescibacteria group bacterium | reverse complement strand
TCTGGTAATACTGACGGTATTTTACTTTTTTGGTCATTTTCTACGGCTTTTTTTGCGTTATAGAGGGCTATCTCTGCCTTGATGTAAGGCTTTAATTTCGCCATCTTGTGTTTTTTAATATTAAAGCCTTCGCCTTTCTCATTAAGCAGAAGGCTGTCGTTATTGGCAAGCGTTGTATAGCCTTTGTCCAGTTGATCATAAAGCCATGTACGGACATCATTAAAATTTCCGACCAGTTTTTCGGCTTTCTTTGTTTCAATGTCCAGATGTTTTTGCGCATTTTCACTGGCGTCCTGATTATCTGTAACGCCAGCCCAGTCACGAATCGCCTTCCAGGTTGCGCCTTGCTGTTTCGGCAAAGCTACTCCGGTCACATCACTAAAGACTTTCTTGGCAACATCGTTCATGCCATTGGCAAGATGCTTTAACGCATACGCCTGTTTATTGATGATGGCGTCGGCTAACCGGTAGTGATGGTCATCTGGCAAAACATTACCGTTATGCGAATCCGGTCTTTGATTGTGTAGCGATTGCCCGTACAGTTTGGCAATACGGTCACGCTCGCCTACTTTTTGCTCTTCCTGCCCTTGGTCTTTTTGTCCTTCTGGATTCGGCGCGGTTGTGTTTTGGCTTTTGACATTCGTTGTTTTCTCTGGTTGTTCGGTAGTGGTTAATTGAGTTACTTTATCATCAGCAACCTTTCCAGCAGCGTCGGCTTTTTGTTCTGCGCCAGCCTGATTAATTCCGGGTGCAAGCGAATTTGCTCCTTGTGCTGCTGGTTGTGTTGTTGCAGCATTTGTATCTGTTTTCTTAATAGCATTGATTGCCTTGGTTATTTCTTCCTGTTTTTTCGGCTTATAGGCGTAGTCGTCCTCAACTTCATCGCCCAGGTGATCGGTATAGGTGTTTCCTGAAACATGCTTGAGCGGCTTGCCTTCTGAAGACAGGTAATCGAAGTCTTCCGGTATTAATGGCTTTTTATCCTCATTGGATGCAGGTTGCGGTGTTAATACAGCCAGGGGGCTTCCAGGACTCTCACCACCTGCGCTCTTCCCCGCATTTTCTTCTTGAGCTCTTTCCGCTTCAGATTGTAATAATCCTGAAACTTTTGTACGTTGACTGGATTTTGTAGCGTCATTCTGTGCCTCGTCATGGGTTAATTCAGCGTCAAGCAGTTCTCCGGCAGCATGTAAATTTTGTCCTCCGGTATCTGCGGCAGTTGATCCAGGTATTTCATCAAGTGATCCTCCAACTCTTCCGCCAGTTCCTCTTCCATTGCCGAGGACTGGTCTATCATCGGTAAGCCGGTCATTTCCTGACCGTCCTGCATCAGCATCAGCACGGTGTTCGACATTGTTAAGAGCTGATTCTCCAGAATCGATACTCTGTCCTGTAATGCCGCCATCTGTTCTTCCATCTGCTTGTTCGTCATTTTCTACGCTCTCTTGTGGGTTTTGTTGTGCATACAGGTCATTAAACAACTGCCGTGCGTCATCGTAAGTATGCCGCCCTTGCTGCAAGGTCTGCATAATAAATGAATCCGCCGTCACCGGCCTGCCGCTTACCGTTATTTCACGCAAGTCTTGCCCGGCGTCATACGCTTTTTTAATCTCAGACCTTTTTTCTGCTTTAGGAAGGAACGGATTTAATACTTCGCCGGTTGCCGGGTCAATCTCGTCAGGGATCGGGTCAAAATAAACAGGCGCATTGCCCGCGCGCTGCTGATTATCGCCGGTTATCTCACTGCCGCCTGCAGCGTCCTGATTATCTCTTGACCTTTCGTCATCGCTTCGAGCCAATCCCGCTCCAATGATTCTTGAATCTCGCGCATTTGCTTGGCCGGTATTATCCGGTACGATAGGATTTGGGGGCTGTGCTGCGGCTGTTTCTTCATTTTGCGCTCCGGTTTGGGTTGTTTGGTCAGCCTCTGCCGATTCTCTGAGACGTTGTTGTTCGGCTGTTTCTGCGGGGGCTTGCGCGGCGGCTCTTGACAGCGGGCCAGCATTAGGATCGGCTTGTCTCGCGTCAAAGGCAGACACGCCGCCCTTGATAATGCCGCCGCCAATACCGCCCAAGGCCGCGCTGACATTTCTTTCATCGGCTGCTTGCCTGGTAGATGTATCCTGATTTCCGCCAAGCTGCTCAAGATAGGTTTGCCCGTATTCCTGAAAGCTTTCGCCTGCCAGACCTTTTGCGCCTTGCTTGCCGATATGAGTCAGTCTGCTTGCGCCGGGCGCTAACGTATCGGTAACGGCATTGCGTAACGGTGAAGGCAATAGTTTACTGCCTCCCAACAAGACCTTATCCATAACCACGTCTGATGCTGCTGCCGGTACTGCATAGGCCAAGGCTTTTGGAATATCTTCCTGTCCTGACTCGTGCTGCTTGCCGCGCATTTCGGTATATTCTTGCAGGTAGCTTGGTAAGGCTAACCCTGCTATGCCGCCAATAAGTGGTCCTATTGGTCCAGTTACAGGACTTGTTAAAGCGCCAAGCTGTGCGCCCGCGTAGGCGCTGCCGAGACTGACGGGTAATTGTGGAATGACATTGCCCAATGCTGATTTAACCGCATCAACAGGATGAGCGATAATGTCTGACAGAGAATTTATTGAACTGGGGTTGGCTTGCTGAACGCCTTCCGAATATTCTCTCACGCCTTTTCCGAACTGCTGCACAGCGGGAGCGCCGATAGCCGCGCCAATATCCTCAACGGGCTGTCCTAGCGCACTATTGAGCATGTGTGCGCCGGTAGCCTTCAAGGTTGAAGTAAATGCGTCCTTTGGATTATCAATGGCGTCAAACCCATCCATAAAAGGATTTGCTGACGGGGGTTTTAAACCAAGACTAACGGGTTTGGCTGATGAAGGCTTATAATTGCCTTTATCTATTGCTTCAAAGTTAGCGGTAAATGGATTTGATGCCATTAAATTAAGTCCTTATTGTTGGGCAAAATGATCTTGATACCTTTTATTTATATCTTCCAGTTTTAACTGTCTTTTTTTAGGGTCTTTTTCGGCATGAGCTGTCTTGATAGCATCCATATAAAGGGAATCCATATTTAATCCATTATCGCCCAAATCGGTCTTTACCGGCAAGCCGGTTTTTGGGTCAACCGTCACGGCATACGCCTTTTGCCCGTTCACCAAGCCATCGGCGGTATAGGTATTGGTTTCGCCAATTTGCGGCTTTTGCAATGTCTTGGTCTTTATTTCATTTTCAAACTTATTCTGCGCCGACGCCGCCTGCGCATTAGCGAGAGAGCTTTCCTTATCCCAGTCAAACTTGTCAGAGGCCAGTTTGTTAGTAAGGCCGAACTGCTGCTGATCGTTGGCAAGCGCCGCGCTTTTTTGCTGATTGTCGCTGACTATCCCTAAGAAGGCTTTGGCCGCTTCCTTATCTCTGCGCTGCGCATTAGCGCCAAGCATATCACCTCGAACCAAAGGCTGCAATAAGGTATTGTACGCCTGTTGTATTTGCGCATCACGGGAATTTTGCTGCTGCGCCTGCCGGGCTGCAAGTTCTCCGGCTTCTCTTGTCGCTATGCGGTCGTTAACAACTTGAGCGTCCCTTGCGAACCTTGCCTTAACATCCGGGTCAGCGTTGCGTTCTATGGTTTTTTGCAGGCTTGATTTCTGGTCTGCGCCTAATGTCCTGCCGTCTGCAAACTGCACCGATGCAGAACCGCCTCTACCATTATCAAAGGTGGTAACGGTTCTGTCACCGATATTGGTCCGTTTAGCCGTGCCGTCAGCGCCGATTTCGCCGCGAGAGTAGTAAGGCTGTTGATCTTCCTGTGGACTAATGGGAATGACTTGCTCACTGCGATTGGGATCGCCAAGGTTTATCTTGGGTGATATCTCTCCCTGTATGCCATAGGCTCCAAGGCTGTCTCCGATTTTTACCGGAGATGACAGGTTTAATGGTTGCCCGCCTGCGGTTGCCGGTTGCTTCGCGGCAGAGCCTTCCTCCCCATTCCATATCCGCGATGCTTTATCAGATACCTTGCCAGCAAAGCCGGATATAGAATCTGCGATTTCTCCATTCTTGTCGGCAACTTTGTCGTATTCGTGGCCTATCACGCCTTTCAGCCCCTTTTTTTTATAAATATCGCTATTTTCTTTCATGACCGCCAAGTCGTCAGGGGACGATCCGGTGGCCGCATCGATAAAGCTCGGCAGACTGACTGCGCCGAGCGCCCTGACGCCATTCAAGGCCGCGCTTTTAATGCCGCCAAGTCCTGCCGTGCGCTGTGTCGGCGCTGCCCCGACCGACTCATAAGCCGGTCTATTGTTAAACGCTACGGCCTCTGGTGAAGGCGCTGTTTTAAAGCCCCCCTCCAGTGTCGGGCCGGTAAAGCCTTTTGGCTGCGCCGTGTAAACTTTGGCCGATTCGCCGGGGATGGTTTGCAAACCTTGCCCTTTTAAAACACCGCCTTCATATTCTGGCGTAGTGAACCCCGTCCCTGGAGTGATGGGAGCGCGTGAAGACCCTGCAATAGTCGCGTCATTGGCGGGAATAAACTCACGATGACTTATCACTAACTGCTTCCCAGACGCCATCTGCGCGTTAGCCTGATCTGCCGGTAACGGAATGCTTGCCTGCCCGCCTCCGGTAACGCCGGTTGGCTTATTGATTCTCTCCAGCGCATCAGGATCAATGCCTCCCGCCGCATGAACCACGCCATCCTCAACCGTTGTCACCGCGCCTTTATCCGCAGGAACCGAGGCAATCAGCTTCTTGACAAAGGCTTTGCCGTAATGCTTGACCACTGCCGCAGGCAGCACGGCTTCGCCCTTGGATAGTCTGGCCGGAATACTGTCCGATG
>JAQTTB010000008.1:0-2779 GCA_028710985.1 Patescibacteria group bacterium | reverse complement strand
ATGTCCTGCTTGATTTTTTTGAAATTTTATAATGCGGAAATGGTGCCTATTCCTGCATTATATCACGTTTTGTAAATTTATTCCGATGAGGTTGATGCGGCTGACACGACGCTGTTAGTCGAGCCAATTGACGCCGCCGCTATGCTGCAAAACCCGTCCGCTATCGCTATCGATCCCGTCTGCGCTATCTTTGCCCGCTCTACAGTTACCCTGGTGGCGGACTCAGCGGCGCGGACTCGCCCTTCGTACTCACGAAGCACGGCGTCTGCCAGGATTTTTGGCACTTGCAAATGACCCTCAAAAACTCTGACGGCAGCATCCACCTCAGTCCCGTAAATGGCTTGGCCGAGCTTTTTAACCTCCACCAGCGCCGCGAATCTTTTTAAGGCCGATTCAAGGTCCAGCTTATAAACGTCGGCATGATTTTCAAACACCTTGATTTTGGCGTCGTTGGTCGCTATAGTGGACTCGGTTGACTTGATATTGGCTTCAAGCTCAAGTTCAATCGCCTTTAACTGGCTTTCGTAAATTTTTAATTTTGACAGTTCGCCGTCCAGTTTGCTTTGATCGCCTGCCAAGGCCGCTTTATACACATCAAAACCGGCCACCTGCGACTGTATCTGCGTCTTGAATACGTCGGCGCGGGTCGTATAGCCTTTTAGCTTAAGCTCCTCGACATTGGCTTTTCGTCCTATCGCCTCAATGACGGCGCTGTACCGGCTGATTTCCAGTTCCTGGGTCTTTATTTGCGCTTCAATGACACTGAGTTGCGCTATCTCGACATCCTTTTTGGCCTTTTCCGCCTCCAGTTGCAGTTTGTAGCCGTCTAAAGCCGACAGCGCCGCTTTCAGGCGTATCTCATACTGATTGCCGAGCGCGTTCATAACCGCTATGGCTAAGTTGGCTTTGGAGGCCAAATGCTCATACACCTTTATCGACATTTCGCCTACCTGATTGGAATAGGAGATGGCTTGCGATACGCTATTGCCGATAATTCCGGCATACTGCACCGCCAAAGAGCGCACGCTCTGGATTTGTGAAGACGCCAGATTCATTATGAACTGCAAATGCTGAACTTCGGTCTTGCGCCGCTCGATGTAAATATCGGTGGAGGTATTGGCAAGAGCTTCCGCGCCTTTCATCCGTCCTGCGCGCAATCCGGCAAGCAAGGCTCCGGGAGGCTCGTAAAAGCCGCGTTTTGAATAAGTCTCCAGCAAGCCCTGTTCGGCGGCATGAAACTCCTGCTCGATGCGGCCTCTGGCTCTGGTGTACATGGCCGCTTCAATCTGGTCAGGCAATACCGTAGCGTCCATGCCTGACGTTATCTTCGCCGCCAACTGGCTTAAATGTGACTGGTATTCCGGCGCGTAAGTCGCTATCCATGTACTTACCTTGTCATCGATAAACGCCTGTATTTCAGGCAGCGCCGCGTTGTATCTGGCCTCCATTTCAGCAGCGTAATTGTTCGGATCGCGTATCGCGTCAGGGGCGACAGGCGCATCGTAGCCCGGCAGTGTCAAGGTGGGCGCGTCAGCGATAGCCAGCGGCGTTATGTCCGGGAAGTCAAACTGCCTTAATACCGGCAGCAGCAGCGAGTCCATTTCCGCCACCAGCGCATCAACGCGCAGGTCAGGTTCTGCCTCATTCCACGAGGGGATATTCGCGCTAGGCGCTACCTGTGTGAATAGCCCTGATGTGGCAAGGGTAGGCGCGCCGGGAAATACCGGCTTGGCGATAGTCGCCACATCAGCCAGTTCCGGCGCTACCGGCAAGGCGGTTATCGGCGGCTCGTAAACGGGCGTCGGCGTGGAGTCGCGAGACGGGGGAGAATACGGCTGAATAACAGGATTCACATTAGGCGAGTTAATAGCGCCCTGAATTCCGGTGCTGGTATTAATTTGACCGAGGGCCGCTGAAGCCGCGCCTGAAAACTCGTCTGCCCTTGCGAGCGCCGCTGAAATTATAACTTCTGGATCAATTGCCACTTTATGGCTCCGTTAAAGGATCATGGCGTCTCACGACGCGGGGTTGTTCTGTTTTGCGCTATTGTTATTATACCATTATTTGACTTTGCGCTGCGCATCTAATGGCAGCACCTCCAGCCCCTCTAACTTCTGGATTCCAGACACCTCGAATTGCCAATACCTGCCCTGGTTGCCCAAGGCTAACAGGCATTTTCTTCCGCCAAAACTGCTGGCATGACTGTTTTTAGCTACGCCGTCTACAATAGGTCTTACCGTTGTCGCCGTATCGCTATTTAAATAAACGGATTGAATGCGTTTGCTTTTAAATGAACCAAAATCGGTATCTTTGGTTTTTATAATGCCATTAATAGCCGTGCCGCTGTCGGTAGTTCCTTCTAGTAGATACAGGCCGTCCGACTTAACGCCATAAGGTTTATTACCTATATGGATGATATGCAGCCATGCCTGGTTAGTCCATTGATAAGACTCGCCGGTGTGAATATTAAGCACATAGGCGACTGCGTTACTGACCGCAGTGGACATGGTTGCCGACAATGACCACTCAGGCCCTGCCAGTGCAACGTCCCAGTAGGACAGGTAAGTATCAATGAAGCCGAAACTGGCGGACATGCGCTGTTCGAGCGTGCCGGAAGCGATAAGCGAGGTGTCGATGAAGCCGAAACTGGCTGACATGCGCTCGTGCGCCGTCGCCGTCGCGCTCAATCCAAAGGCAGGGAAGTCAAAAGCCGCATTGCTGCCGCCCAATGCGGTCAGCGTTGACTCAATAAAACCGAAACTGGTTACTATGCGTTCAG
>JAQTTB010000007.1 GCA_028710985.1 Patescibacteria group bacterium | reverse complement strand
CAATTGGGGAGAAGGTCTATCCTGTTATGAAGCGGATCATTGTACTATCGAAGATAATGTTATTTATAACAACTGGGCAATAAACTTGTATCTTTCTGACACTACTAATAGCTTGGTGCAGAGAAACTTAATCTACATTTCTTCCCCTCAAGTAATACCAAATAGAGGCAATATGAGTTTTGGCTTAACGATGGCCGATGAAGTGTCAACCGTTCCTCGCTCTGCTAACAATACTGTTATCAACAATTTTATTTACAACGCTAATTTTCAAGCTTTCAGCTGGACTATAGTTCCAAATTCCGGATTAAAAAATGCGTTAATAGCAAACAATACCATTATCAATGGTGGGTTATTTACAGGAAATGGAGGGAGTAAATCCATAGTAAATGCAAATTCACAAATTAGAAATAATATTGTTATGGGATATAGCAAGGTTCCAAGTAAGAACGGCATTGCTTTTTCAAATAATAACTGGCCGGTGATGAGGCCATCGTTAGCCGCATCCTGGACTGACGTACTGGATAATCCGCAGATAGCTAGAACAGGAACAACAACGCCAGGTACTTTGAAACCGGATTATTTCAAGATATCATCCAGAGGTTCACCAGTGATAAATGCGGCAATGCCGATAAATAAGGTGGCCAAGGACTTCTTCCAGGTTGTTCGTGGAACATATCCCGATATAGGTGCGCATGAGTTCATTTCAAATTAGCAGTTTTAAAACCCCCTAAATGAAAGGCTATCGAGGGACTTGCAAAATTGCCAAAACTAGCAAACGAGGTTAGGTTGCTATTGGTCCAGTAAGCCTGTTTTTTGAGCGGGGCGGCTCTATTTTCGGTTAGTCAACCGGATATGTCGTCATTTTTATAAAATTTAAGGCGTATGTTGGCGCTGAGTAACTATCGTAATTCTCAGTTAATGTAGTTCCTGGCGCCCCGATTTTATCAGCTAATATGGTCCCGAAAAACCGATATAATCGGTTCCTGTGATTTATATTATCGGGCCGCTACACTTAGCGTACGTTTCCGTACCACTGAACTTCAACCCCATTTATAGACCATTAACGACAAGGGCTCCAGGTTGTGACTGGGTCAAACCGTTCTTTTGGTTCAATAACCCCAGCAAATTCGTGGCCTCCTAACGGCAGCAGCGCAGAAAGCAGACGATGCTTATCTCGATAACCCGTTCTTCCAGATTATTGACGGCCGTCTGAAATTAGGTAGTGTCAGACACCCAGACCTCCAGGATTTTAAATTGACCCTACTTTGAACACCATGCGTAAATTAGTACGAGGAAATCGGGTTTCCGTTGCATTGAGTTGAATGCAACGTTTTTCAATCACATTATCAGACATGACATTCGCTAAATGATGGAGTCTGATGGTTAATGTTTGCGCTTCCAGATCAGGTAGCAAATCTGCTTCAGTGTTATAGAGTGCGCGAAGTAGTGTGCACACTTCATCAGGGTGAGACATATTTTCACGCAGACTGTTAGCCATAGCCGTTTCCGCACGATAAGCCGTCATTTTGATGGTATCTACCAGATGCTTGCTTTGCGTGCTTAAGAGATTCCCCACTTGACATATTCAGCGAGAGAAGGTTTAATGAAAACCGTAATATGTTATGAAGATTAGTTGTGTTTCCAGACATCGTAAGCCCATTTGTTATTTATATTTCTATATCTGAAGTTTCCCGGTTTTTATGCTTATGACGTACATAGGAAAATCAATTAATGTGGGTATGCTATACATTACGCAAACCCTGCATTAAATCTCTATCCCGCATTGCCAGCATGATTGGCGTTGTTTAAAAACTGGGAAACTTCAGTTATCCAACATTACTGAATGTCAACGGTGAATTATTGGTGCAAAAGTAAATGCCATTACACATTTTTTAAGCGTAATAACCGTAATTTTTAAAACATTAAGCAATCAATTTCTTATCAATCACATCGTGTAGAATTAATAACATAGTGTTTTTGATAAAAAATATAAAATATATTTTTGACGTTAAGATATTGGCGTTATTTATGCCTGATATAAATCGTTGATAAATTAGTTCGATGTTCATTTGTATATGTGTTTGCACTAAATTTCTTATTCATCCGGAAACTCTAATTATTTTGTAACCATTATGAACAAAAAAATCACAACACTACACCAGAGGCGTGGTCTCGGACTGCCGTGGAGACTCGCCATCATATCATCGTACGTAAATCGGCGTAGATCGCTCCCGAAGGAGAACCTTGGCTTACCGTGGCCAACTCCGTTCCTTGCCGCTCCTGTGCTGATGCTCTGCGCGGGGCTCGCGTTGGCTCCTGGACACGCAGAAGCGGCTGGAGTTGTCTACACAGCCACGGAGGCGGGGGTCCTGCCCACAGGATCGACCCGCGTGGTGCGAGCGGCGAACGAGGGTGGCGAGATCGTGGGAACCGCACAAGGTGATAAGGGCCACCAAGGGTTCTTTATAGGCGGCAACGGACTGCAGGAGATCGCGGGACTGCCCGCTGGCAGCGATTACAGCACCGTGTTGGGCATCAACAAACACAGTCAAGTCGTGGGCTCAGTGAACACTGCCACGGGGATGCGCGCCTTCCGCTCCAGACAGACCAGCGGAATCGATTTGCTCGGAACGCTCCCAGGCGACACCAGCAGTTCGGCGTCGGCCATCAACACGCCGGGAAAGGCGGCTGGCTGGTCGAGCGGAGCCGACGGCGTTCATGCCGTCATTTGGAGTCCCGAGGGCGCCATTGAGGCGCTGCCGATGCTACCCGACAGCAGTGCCTGTCGAGGCCAGGCAATCAACGATCGCGGAGATGTTGCGGGCGCGTGCGACACCACCTCAGGGCCGCGCGCGGTCCTCTGGAAGGGCGGCACGGCTCAGGATCTCGGCACGCTGCCCGGCGATTATGAGAGCGCGGCGTTGGGCATTAATGATCGCGGTGATGTCGTCGGGTCTTCGGGGAATCCCGAGGCTGTGCATCACGCCGTCATCTGGCCGGCCGGAGGCGCTATCCAGAGTATCGGCGCCCTCTCAAACCGGAGATGGAGCCAAGCGCTCGCGGTCAATAATAACCAGGAGGTGGTGGGTGTTTCTTCTGATGGTTATAGCAAGGAACACGCGTTCCTGTGGACGGAGAAAGACGGCTTGCAGGACCTGAACGACCTGCTGACGTCGAACTCCGGCTTCGAGCTCACCCACGCCATCGCGATCAGTGCGCAGGGTCTTATTGTCGCAATCGGCCACGATAAAATTATACATACCGCTGCGAGCTCTCATGAGACGCATGATCTTCCACTTCGAATCTTCCGTTTAAAGCGCCCGTCCGGAGGGGCTCACTAATGTCAATGTCGCACCGAAGTCCGCTCTTCGCTATCGTCGCCGCCGCCCTGTTCGGGTTGTGCTTCGCTACCCCGGCGAGTGCCTTACCCAATGTTACCGGGCAGTGGACGAAAGTTGCGCGGCTGTCCTATTTTCCGGTCCACACCAACCTGCTGCCCAACGGCAAGGTCATGACCTGGGAGGGCGACATCGGGACACGCGCCGCTGATGGTACTCGATCCTGGGATCCTGCGGATCCCTTCAATCTGGACCCCGCCAACGTCTCTCTTGTTGCCCACGAGTCGATTCTCAGCAAGCCGGACATCAACATGTTCTGCATAGGGCATACGTTCCTGGCCGATGGCTCCCTCTTCGTAGCCGGCGGCCATATCTCTAATGGCGTGGGTCTGTCACGGGCCGCCAAGTATAATTATGTAACCAACACGTGGACCAGCTTGCCTGATATGAACGCGGGCCGCTGGTACCCGACCACTACCGCTTTGGCCAACGGCGACGTGTTGACGATTTCCGGCTCCATCGACACCACAGTCGGGGTCAACACGCTGCCGCAAGTGATGCAGGTAAAGACCGGAACCTGGCGGGATTTGACCGGTGCCCAGCTCGAGCTGGACCTTTATCCCCGAATGTTCCAGGCGCCGAACGGCAAGGTCTTCTATGCCGGGATGGCGTCGAATACCCGCTATCTGGACACGTCGGGGCCTGGTGCCTGGAAATTTGTCGCGACGCGGCTTGGCGCATACCAGGATTTCGGGTCGGCGGTAATGTACGCACCCGGCAAAATCCTGGTGGTGGGCGGCGGCCAACCGCCGGTGAATAAAGCTGAGGTCATCGACCTCAACCAGGCATTCCCGAGCTGGCGCGCCGTCGGCGCCATGCAATATGCCCGGCGCCAGCTCAATGCAACGCTGTTGCCCGATGGTAAGGTACTGGTTACCGGCGGCACCGCCTCGACCGGCTTCAATGACCCCACCGGCCACGTGGATGCGGCCGAGCTGTGGGATCCGGCCACCGAAAAATGGACGACGCTCGCCAGCAGCACGGGCATCCCCCGCGTGTATCATTCTTCAGCGCTGCTTCTGCCTGACGGCCGGGTTTTCAGCACGGGCGGCAACGGGTACCCGGATGTCGAGCTATATTCACCGCCGTATCTGTTCAAGGGAGCCAGGCCGGCCATCGCGTCGGCGCCGGCCAGCATCATCTATGGGCAGCCTTTTAGCGTTGGAACACCGGACGCCGCTGCGGTCACCAAGGTCACCCTGCTGAAAATTGGCTCGGTGACCCACGCCTTCAATCAGGGCCAGGTCATCAACAATCTGCAGTTTACGAAGACCACAGGAGGCCTCAGTGTCCTGGCTCCTCCAAGCGGCAATGTTGCGCCCCCCGGCTACTACATGCTCTTCATTCTAAACGGAAACGGCGTCCCGTCTGTGGCCAGGTTCGTCAAGATCAGCGCGGGTCCCAATCCTACGGTCTCTATCAGCGCCCCCGCCAATGGCGCTACTGTTGCAGGCGCTGCTGTTGCAGTCACTGCCAGTGCGTCTGACAATGTCGGCGTCTCGGGCGTGCAGTTCAAGCTCGACGGCAACAATCTCGGTGCCGAAGATACCGCTGCTCCCTACGGTATCACCTGGAACAGCACAACCGCCACCGATGGCGCGCACACGCTCACCGCCGTTGCGCGAAATGCAGCCGGGCTTAAGACGACAAGCGCTGGCGTGGCTATAAAAGTTAACAATACCACGAAACTCCCCGACGTCATTGTCACCTCGCTCTCTTATGCCAACGGCATCTTCACGAGTACGGTGATGAACCAGGGTACCGCTGCAACCCCTGCAGGTGTATATGTCGGCGTAGCATATTCGGTGGATGGCGCCCTAAAAACCTGGGGCTCCGTAATGGGGCCCCTGGCTGCAGGTGCCTCCGTCACTATTGGCACCAACGGTGTATCCTACGTCATTCCGTCCGGCATCCACACGGTTACGGTTTGGGCCGATGATGTCAACCGCTTTGCGGAGTTGAACGAAACCAATAACCAGCTTTCCAAGCAGGTTTCCGGTGACACCCAATCCCCCACCGTTTCTATAACCGCTCCCACAAACAACGCTACTGTTGCCGGCGCTGCTGTCACACTCTCTGCCAACGCAGCTGACAATGTCGGCGTCGCCGGGGTGCAGTTCCTGATCAGCGGCGATTATGACCCTCCGGAAGATACAACAGCGCCCTACGCTATCGCTTGGGACAGCACGGCTGTGGTCGATGGCATCCATACCATCAAAGCCGTAGCGCGAGACGCTGCGGGGAACACGACGACAAGTACTGGCGTGAATGTAACGGTCAACAATACCACGAAACTCCCCGACGTCATTGTCACCGCGCTCTATTATGCACACGGCATCTTCCAGTGCAGGGTGAAGAACCAGGGTACTGCAGCGACTCCCGCCGGCGTATACGTCGGCGTAAGGTATTCGGTGGATGGTATCCCTAAAACCTGGGGCTCCGTAATGGGGCCCCTGGCTGCAGGTACATCCGTCACTATTAACACCAACGGTGGAGCCTACGCCATTCCGACCGGCGCCCACACGGTTAAAGCTTGGGTCGATGATGTCAACCGCTTTGCGGAGTTGAACGAAACTAACAACCAGCTTACCCAGTCAATTACCGTTCCATGACACTGCACGCCAACGACGTCAATATTACAGGTACTGAGGCGATGGTCTTTGCCCAGTACCTCTGATAATGTCGGCGTCTCAAGCGTGCAGTTCAAGCTCGGCGGTTCCAACTTTGGCACCGAAGTTACGACAGCGCCCTTATGCTATCGCCTGGGTTAGGTCTCAAATTTTGTCAGTCTGCGCAATAATTACCAATTTTACTATAATCGTTGCCCACGTCTAAAAAATTACTACACGATGCACGGTAAATTTGTTCTCCACCCACCGCTCTCATCCTGAGCAACCAACAGCGCAAGAGTTTTTCGTCATCTTAAGGTAATCAAAAACCAGTCGCGTGTTTCGAACCAGATCGCGTATTTTTTGCGCCACGCAGTCAGCCCCTTTGGATTTGATTAGGCCCACAGCGAAGCGGCGTAGCCGGGTGATGTTGGCGGGGCCATGGCCGGTACTGATACGGCAGCGGTCTTCGTTGTAGTTCCAATCAATCACGTAGTGGCAACTGTTTTCGATGCCCCAATGTTCGCGGTTGGTCTTCAGGACTTTCTCGGCATCAGCCTTTTGGGACGTGCAACTGGTCAGCCCGTAAACGACTTCGTGGCTACGTTCACCTGTTTTTTTGTTGATGCTTTCCCGCTCGATCATGAAGGCTTGGCCGACATGGGGAAAATCCAGGTACTGGTTGAGCGCAGTGGTTGTCCAGATTTTGCGGGTTTCGATACGGCCGTGATCGGGCGGGGTAGAGTCGATAAAATCCGGTTCTTGCCGGTTCTCGAAGAACAGGGCAATATCCTCGCGTAACGTGGGCTGGTTATTTTTGACGGTGAAGTGATAATCGGCCTCGCGATTGACCACCTAGTCAGCGAATTTGCGCTGGGTCAGTAATGCGTCGACGGTGAGGGTCTTGCCTTGGATGGCGATGGCATCCAGTAGCGGAATGACCCTGCCGATTTCGTTGGTTTGGGGGTTTGAAGTCCAGTGGTACGAAAACGTACGTTAGCGTCTATGTTAAGGCGCATTTCAATTAACGGTAAACAGCACCTGATTTTTTACCACACTCGCCATCTGTTATGGCCATCTAACGAGATTCGAGAGCTCTAAACGACTCACAGCGACCCATTAGACATAAATTAACCTCTATTTTTAATATTATCTGATTGTAAAGCCAAACTTTCCGAGCCATCTCTCCAGTTTCACATATATAGACTTTCAGAAATTAATTTTCCAAAATCCACAAAAATCATAACCAAACGCCTTTAAAATACCTTCACTTACAATCCTTATAATAAGCATAGCAATGATAACCTTTTCCAAAGAACTATTGAAAAAACTACGAGCAAGTTCGTTAATTGCGTTCAAATTAAAAAATATTCAAGCATACCGATTAGCAACAGCACTGATTTGTTATGGCGAAGGGCGAGGAATAAACGAGATTGCCATACTGTTTGGAATAAGCGTCAAAACTGTCGTCAATTGGCTAATAAAATTCATGTCCGGAGGAATAAACTGGGTAATGGGTAAGCATTACCATGGCCGTGGACGCAAAGAAAAACTGACTAAAGCGCAGCAAAAACAATTGCATGACATGGTAGCTGAAGGCCCTGAAGCACACGGATTTACGAGCGGAATATGGAACTGCGCCATGATTGCAGAGCTTATTTTGCTCAAATTTTCAGTTTGTTACAACCTGAACTACTTGCCAAGCTTATTGAAAAAACTGGGATTAAGTTACCAAAAAGCCCATTTCATCAGTGACCGCCAGGATGAGGAAAAGTATGAACAGGCTAGAAAAGTCTGGCTGGAGGAGACCTTACCCGCACTGATCAAAAAAGCCAAAGAAGAAAATGCCGTGGTGTTGTTTGGCGATGAGGTCTCCTTTGCGATGTGGGGTTCATTGGCGCGTACCTGGGCTCCGATAGGACAACAGCCCACGGTAAAAACCAGAGGGATACGCAAGGGACTGAAAATGTTTGGCACGATTGAGCTTGGCGACGGAAGCTTTCAATATCGGCAATTACTGGCCTATTCTCTGCAGCCAAAATCGCTGAAGTTACTGAAAGAGGCGAAATTACCCACCGAACTACTGGCTCTGCTTAAGACTTTAAAGGGCGAGCTGTATGCAACAGAGTTTGATTTTTTAACCGCGCTAAGAGCCCTTGTTGATGAAAAATCAATGGCGACTTATCAAGGGGTTATATTAAAGCATGCCGAAACAGCGGGGAAATTTAATGGACTCAGTTATATTGAGTTTTTAGAACAACTGCTGGCATTTTATGAGGGTAAAATTTTTCTGGTTGAAGACGGTGCGCCTTATCATCATAGTAAAATCGTCACTGAATTTAAGAACCTGCACGCGGATCGTCTTACGATTACGCCACTTCCTGCCTATTCTCCCGATTATAATCCCATTGAGAAGCTTTGGAAAAATACTAAACGGGACGCAACGCACTTGAAGTATTTTAAAACGTTTGAAGACCTTCATGATTCAGTCGTAAAAGCGTTCAAATCTTATATGCAGGATGCGAGTAAAATCATCTGCGTTATGCAGAAAATGCGTGAGGATTTTTCCATAGCCTGCTGATATGTTTCGCTAAGCGGCTTGGAAATTATTTATCTGAAAAACTATAGCT
>JAQTTB010000006.1 GCA_028710985.1 Patescibacteria group bacterium | reverse complement strand
AACAAAGCCACCCTTCGGTTGTCCGTTTCGATTACACTTATCCACAGCCGGATACCTCAAAATCCGGCTTCGCCCCCTGGTCAAATTTCAACCGGTATCGGTGGTCAGTTTTCATCCGGCGTCAACAGGCAAACCGATTGAAGATAAAAAACAGATCAGTTTTGCCGATACCGATGCCCGTATCATGGGCAAGATAAGGTGATTTTGATTATCGCTACAATGCGCAGATTAGCGTCGGCCAACATATCAGTTTCAATGCCAACGATAAACAAGAGATTCTACCCGCCCTGAAAGCCCTACAGGAAACCACCGGCAGATTGCCGGATAAAATGACGACTGACAACGGCTATCTGTCCGGTGCTAACCCGGAAGCATTGGAAAAAAGCACTGTTGATGCCTATATTGCTACGGACAAAGGTGAAAAGCAAAACCCCATTCCCCTGGATGAATCTGAGCGAAAATTGACCAAAGCCGACTTTACCTGCCACGAAGTAGATAACACGTTCACTTGCCCAGGTAGACAGACCTTAAACCTGGTACGCAGGAGCAACGAGGGTGAGCAGGTTTATCAAGGTAGTGCTGAAGTAGGTGCGAAGTGTTCTTATCAAACTCGCTGTTGTCAATCCAAAAAAGGCGAAGCGCGTACCATCAATACGGATGACAAGGAACCGTTAAGACAACAGATAACTGTCAAGATGGAACAACAGGCATCAAAAGATATTTACAGCAAACGCAAAGTCATTGTTGAACCGGTATTTGGACAACTCAAAAACAGTGGCTTTCGAGGCTTCAGTGTTCGGGGTAAAGAAAAAGTTGCGGGTGAGTTTGCACTTGTGTGTGCCACTCACAATATCAAAAAAATTGTCAAAGCCATTTTTACAGGAGTAGTCCGTCCAGAATTCAGGGATAATAAACACCCACACGGCGCATCTCTGTATAAGGCTTTCGCACCAGAGGAAGCACGAATAATTCTGGATAAATTGGAAATCCACAACACACCCAAACATGCAGGTGGTTAAATATGAATGAGGATGCGCGGGTAAAGTTGAAGAAACTTTACCCGCCATTACAAGAATAACTGAGTACTAGTGATCGTCGAAACTATGCTATAATAAGCAAAGAGTATGATCTGGCAAAGGGTAAAGCCCACAGGCAATTATGCTAGACGCTCTACCAGAAAGGAATCTCACTGTCTAAGAAGGCGATGTTGGCGATTGAAGACAGACTAGAGAGGAACCCAATCCTGCCCAAATGGGACATCCTGATTCGGCCCGCTTGAGGGTAAATTATTTTCTGGAAATTACCTCAGATTGAGCCTATAAAACAACGGAACATCATGAAGTTTCAACAATTAATTAATATTTTCTGGTCGCGCAAACGGATTTTCCTGTCGGTATTTATGATGACGGTAATCACAACCTTGTTTGTAAGTATATTGCTGCCCAAGCAATACGTCGCTACGACTTCAGTAGTGGTTGATCAACGCAATGTCGATCCGGTGACGGGCCTAAACTCCCCGGTAAGTCAACTGCTACCGTCGTATGTTGCAACGCAAGTCGATGTGATTAAAAGTCATAATGTAGCACGCAAGGTGTTGGAAAAACTAGAACTCAGCAAACTGAAACTCAGCGACAACCAGCAAATGAAGAAAGATTTTCCGCAATTGGAGAAAGACTTTCCGGATTTGCAGAAAAAATTTGTAAAAGCCGGGGGCATTGGTGACATTAGAGACTGGGTTGCGGATTTATTGCTGGAAAAACTGGAAGTAAAGCCTTCACGCGAGAGCAACATGATACAATTTGACTTTGCCTCTAGCGATCCACAACTGGCTGCGGATATCGCCAATGCATTTGCCGATGCCTACATACAAACCAGCGTCGAATTGCGCGCTCAACCTGCCAAAATAACTGCAGATTGGTTTGACTCGCAAATGGCTTCGTTGCGAGAGTATCTGGAGCATGCACAGTCGGTGCTGTCTACCTATCAACAACAAGAAGGCATTGTTGATGGCTCTGATCGACTGGATATTGAAAAAACCCGTCTGGTTGATTTGTCACGGCAGTTGGTGGAAATCCAATCTCGCACCAACGAACTGAAATCCAGAAAAGATTTGTTGGCTTCCATTCTTAAACAAGGCGGTTCTTTCGAGTCGTTACAGGAGGTGTTGGACAGCAAATTGATTCAAGAACTCAAGACGGAACTGGCAGTACGTGAGGCGCATTTTGCCGAGATATCCCAGAAATTTAAAAAAGGTAATCCCCAATACAATCAAGCAGAAGCTCAAGTGACCAGTTTGAAAAAAGAAATTCAGTCCGCAGTTTTAATGGTGCTAAACAGTATTAATAGTATGGTTACTTCTTCTAAGCAACGTGACGATATGATAGCTAAGGCCTTGGCGGAACAAAAGGCCAAAGTACTGGATCTGAAAAAAAAGCACGATCAAATTGCGGTTCTTAGCCGCGAGGTAGAAAGTGCGCAGAGGACCTACGATGAGGTTATGCATCGTGCGATACAAACACGCATGGAGAGCGAATTAAGCCAAACCGATATCTCTATACTTAATTCCGCTTATCCGCCTCAGAAAGCTGCCAAGCCTAAAGTGCTATTAAACATGATTTTGTCGATTTTTCTGGGTGGCGTATTGGGAGTGGGCGCGGCGTTATTGTCAGAGTTGATGGATCGTCGAGTACGATCTGCTTTTGATGTTTCGGAAATGTTGGGCATTCCTGTTTTTGCCGTCGTTTCCGCTCCAGTCGCCAAGGAGAATCGAATGCTCTGGCGGTTTAATCTTGACAAAATAGAGCAGCGGCTCAACCTTTTTATTCGGCGCATAAATGAAAGTAAAAGTATCTGAAATCAACAACAAGTGCGATAACGAAGTAGTCAATACAGACATCACTGCTTCCATTGGGGATCTATTACTGGATGCCGGAAAAATCAGCCCAAGCGATGTCGAACGCATTATTGCTTTTCAAAAACAGAAGGGCGTGTACTTCGGCGAGGCCGCCAAAGCGCTTGGGCTGATCAGCGATGACGATATACAAAAAGCCTTATCGAATCAATTTGATTTCCCACACCTAATGGCAAGCGAAGAGAGTTTCAGCTCGGAACTGGCTGCTGCGTACCAGCCCAATAGTGCACAAGTGGAAGCTCTGCGAGCTGTGCGAGGGCAATTGATGCTGCGTTGGTTTATCGATGTCCATAAAACCTTGGCATTGATCAGCCCCAGTCGCAATGAAGGACGCAGCTGCATGGCAGCCAATCTAGCGATTGTTTTTTCCCAGATTGGCGAACGTACGCTGCTGATTGATGCCGATTTACGTCAGCCTCGGCAGCATGCGTTATTTAATCTACAAGGTGGTTACGGTCTATCGGACGTATTGGCTGGGCGCGCTGATCTATCGATTGCTACACGAACTACCGTCTTCCGGGATTTATTTGTCTTGCCGGCTGGCACGGTACCTCCCAACCCGGGAGAATTAATAAGCCGAGGCTTAAAAAACTGTTTGCAACAATTGCAGATACAATTTGACGTCATCCTGATCGACACCTCGCCAACAGAGCAGGGTCTAGATGCACAACTTATTGCATCTTTGTGTGGTGGCGCCCTGCTAGTGGCGCGAAAAGACAAAACCAAATTGGATGCTTTACAAATGTTAAAAGAAACTTTGCAAGACACGGGAATTCAATGCCTTGGCGCAGTTTTAACAGATTTTTAATAGTTAAAAATTAATTACTCAAGTTCCGGGGTTCATTTTCATCTCTGTCAACTCCGTAGGTAGCTGTTCAAAAGTACTTTAACATTTTAGGAAAATTATATTCTGTAGGATTTACCAATATTGGCCAAAATATCGAACAGGTTGTCTTTAAGGCGATTTCCAAGAATGAATATACCCAAATGTGCAGGATATTTGCTCATTTTCAAGGCGTAAAAAGGTGCGCATAGCAGGCTACGTAATCCTTTTTACAACGCAGACAATGGGCAAAAAGTTACCAGCAAGTTGGGTATATTCTTTGCCGGAAATCGCCTAAGGTTAGGTCGCAAATTTTGTCAGTCTGCGCGATAATTACCGATTTTAGTAATTTGAAACACCAATGATTAGTTTTAAAGGCTGCCATTTTCAAAAAGATGTCATTCTTTACTCTGTTTTTTCTATGCCCGTAATTTTAATAAGATGGTGAAGCTTAGTTGAATCTGACGGCAATATTACGTTTTTAAATGCGTTGATAAAATCAGCCGAGGTATTTTTATCACCATCCAGTGATGGGAGAATCCGGGCTAAGTGAAGAATTCAGGAAAACAAAATGAATAATAAACTGAAAATAGCGGTCGTTTGTTTTACAGGAAACTCTGGGCTTACTGATTATTCTGTTTCCCTTTGCCGAGAGTTGGCAAAAATTTGTGATATCAATTTTATCACTGCGGATTCTTATGATGCCGAGAAATATCGAGCGGGCTTCCCTGCAATAAAACTGTTCAGACGAACAAGACACTACCCTGTCGATATTTTCAGGTTTGCCTTTTATCTACTGCGGCAAAGACCAGATGTGGTTTTATTTGAATCGTGGGTTAAGTTTCCTATGTTGGAATGGGTGCTTGTTTCGGTGTTTAGGGCTGTCGGCATTCGCACCGCTCTCACCATTCACGATTTGCTACCGCATGACCAAAAACCTTGGAGCAAACTGGTCCTAGCTTGGTACTACAGAAACTTTGACAGACTGATTGTGCATTCGCAGCGATCGGTGGATGGGCTGATAGCCATGGGGGTTAAGACTATACCGTTGCTTGTGCCGCATGGTGTGTACGACATATTCAACTTCGATCAATTATCTCGTGAAAATGTTTTACCACTGTTTCCTGACATCAAACAGGATGACTTTGTCGTTCTGTTCTTTGGACATATCGAGACACGGAAAGGGATATTAGAATATCTCGCCGCCAGCAAGTTGCTTGAAAATAAGCCTGCTTTCAAATTTGTAGTGGCTGGGGGTAATAGTCTTTATGGCAAGGCTGCGGATAAGTTTAATACATATCGGCCTGCTTCAAATGTGGTTATAAACGATCAAAGTATTCCCATGGATCAGGTCCAGCATTACTTTACCCTAGCACATGCTGTCATTGTCCCTTATCTTGAGGGCACAACAAGTGGTGTTGTTAAACTAGCGATGGCGTTTGATAAACCGATTATCGCGACTGATGTAGGTGATTTTTCTGAAACATTGAATGATTGGTCGGGTTTGCTTATCCAGTCGGATGATATCACGCAAAATCTTGCGGTGGCTATTAAGAAAATGCATAATGAATACTCCTCATTCATGGTTGCTCTTAATAAAAATAAGAGCAAGTATCAGTGGGAACAAATCGCCCATCACCATCTTAATTACTTGTCAACTGATTGCGGGTTATTATCGGAACTGGCATCAGCCCCAAGCGACACTGCCAAAAACTGAAAAAAGATGCGAGAAATGAGCTTAAAGAAGCAGATTGTGAAAGTTTTTGTATCCAATGGTGGCATTTTTGGCATCCAGCGGACGAGCGGAATCGCGCCGCGCGATGCGCCCGCCGAAGTGAAACCCAACGATAGTCCCTGAGATTAGATTGAGTAGTAATGCCGGAGGTTGATCAGGGTATAGGCGAGCGATTTGAAGGCGTAATGCACCTGACTGAGGCGCTTGAAGCGAAGCAGCAAAACTTGTCTTCCCACGCGGATACTCGCTCAACTGTGCGAAATCGCTTGTCGAAAATAGACTTCTTGAAAAACGGCTTGCGGCCGCGTTTTGGTGGTTTTCTGGCACGTAAATTCGGGTTGATATTGGGAATCATACCGCGATTGAAAATGGCTTTGCGGTTTAGCCGACAATCATAGACACCATCGAGACTGACGATAGTACCGTGAAGATCCATGCCAACCGCCTGGGCAATTGGGTTCAGTTGCGGCAGAGTCTCTCGCAACAGAGGTGATTCGTTGCGATTGCTTGACGCCGATACGAACGGTGCGATCACGTTGCAATGCCGATCGCAGAAGGCGACGACCTTATCGCCTTTGACCTTCTTGTGGCCGTTGAAGCCGATGTTGTCGCCGCCTTTTTTGGCTGCCATTGTCGTGCCATCGCAGTGAACGACCGAAATATCCAGGCGGTTGTCCTGATGAAGCTTCAACACCGAGCCGGTAAAAATGGCGTCGATACAGCCATCGACCACCCACCGCCGCCAGATGCGATAAATCCGCGTGTAGTGAATTTCAGGACGCCCCTCGCTATCTTTTTCGATCAGCAGTTCCTTCCACTGGCAACCCAAATACAGCAGCCGCAAAACGTAGTTGAAGATTGTATGCAAACTCAGCTTCGGTGCCGGGCCACGGTGGCCGACGGAAAGATGCGGCAAGAGAAATTCCTCGAACTGCAGAACATCCAATTGCGTTGGAATCGCTTGCCACCGTTGATTTCCAGCCATTCTGACTCTCCAGAAACCTGGACTATAACCTATTCGGGGGCAATGGTCGAAATTCAGCACTATAAAGGCTTTAAGACAATTTGACCAGGCTAGAAAACCCGCAATCAGGTGTTACTCAAAAATAGCGACTCCCCCCGCTTGTTTATTAGTACCCAAAACTGATGTATCCTACAGGTCTAATTTTACCCATCAAAACCAAAGAGAATGATCTGCTTATCGAAACAACACATAGCTACGATCAAAGATGCTGATAAAAATTGACTGGAGCAATAAGCCGAGAGTTTCAAATACAGGTGTCTATTAATTGTTTGAATTCAAAACCGCACTTGGCTGAAAAGATTTTTGATTGGGATCACAAGACGGTTGCGCTGGGGTTAAATGAATTACGCAGTGGAGTCGTTTGTATTGATGATTTTAAGGCTCGCGGCAAAAAAACGGGAGAAAAATGCCGCAACTAGAATATAATATCTGTCTTTGACAGAGCCTGAAAGCCAAATTGACCCCAAATTTCAAACGGCGTTCAAATATACGCGCATCACAGCTAAAGCCATGCGGGAGGCGTTAATAACCAAAAAAGTCTGGCACCATGAAGAACTCCCCCTGTGAAAAGACCATTGGCAATATTTTGAATCGCTTAGGTTGTTTTCGTCTGTGCCGAGTGCAAAAAGCAAAACCACTCAAAAAAGTTGCTGAAACAGATGCCATTTTCGACAACCTTGACGAGATCAATACGGCATCAGGGCTGCGTGAAGATTCATTACGCCTATCGATCGGCACCAAAGCCAAAGCGGATCTATGTGATTCCTCGCGCGGCGGTACATCACGCTGTAGAAAAACAGTAAAAGCTGACGACCATGACATCGGTCTCAAAGATAAGTTAGCGCCTTTTGGTATTTTGAACATGATGACAGGATTGCTCACGGTCATCTTTAGTGTCTCGTTCGAAACAGTGATTTCATGGTCGACTGCCTTGAACAGTGGTGGGATGACAACAAAAAACCTAAGGAGTAGTAATGGTGAATTCTATTGCAATTGTCGTCCCTGAATTGTTGCCGGTTCCGCCAGTGCAGGGTGGAGCAGTTGAGCATTGGGTGGATGAGGCAAGCCGGCGTTTGACAGCACTTGGCCCCAGAATAATAATCGTTTCAAGACCTGCGGGCGTGGCGTGGCGAGACGGTATTGAGTATATCGGCATCCCGTGGACGCCAATGGAAAAGTTCTTTCACCACATCAAGGAGCGTGTGACCTGGAAGAACCCTCTACGCTATCTGGCAAAAATCCAGAATGTATATTCGTATGGGCGGCGCGTGGCGAGCACTGTTCGGGATTTTGACGTTGTTTATCTGCATAACGAGCCGAACATTCTGCTGTTTCTCCACAAGCAGCCCAGCCAGAAGATCGTGCTACATATGCACAACGATCATCTTTCTATGCCACTATTCAGGCCCTTTTATCGTCGAGCACTAGCCAAGGCCGATCGGGTGATCTGTGTCAGCGACTACATACGTCGGCAGGCCGTTGCCCTCTTTCCGGAATATGCCAACCGGTTCTGTGTGGTGTTCAATGCGACTGATCCAGAGGTGTTCAAGTCCTATGGCGATGAAGCTGCTCGCCAGTTGGAGGGTGTTGTCAGTGTCGAGCCTGGCAAGAAATATCTGCTTTACGTTGGTCGCCTGACCCAAGTCAAGGGTGTGCATGTACTGATTGAGGCATTTAGGAAAATTCACAGTAAGATGCCTGATGTGCATCTGATCATTACTGGTTCGTCATTCTTTGATGGAGCTGCCAAAACGGCATACGAACAGCAATTGGTAAATCTGGCTGAACCGGTCAGTGATGCCATTATTTTTACAGGGTATCTGCCGCACGAAAAATTAAAATATTTGTATTCTATCGTGGATATGGTGGTGTTTCCTTCTATATGGCAAGAGCCTTTTGGGTTGGTTATGCTTGAGGCAATGTCATCGGGAAGATGTGTGGTATGTTCTAATGTTGGTGGCATTCCAGAAGTAGTTGAGAACGGCGTCAATGGGATATTGGTGCAACCGGCAGACGCAAATGAACTTGCCCAAGTGATTTGTAATACATTGAGCCATCCTGAAGCGATGCATCAAATGGGTGAGCATGCCCGCCAGAAAATTATATCCAGTTACACATGGAGTCGGCTGGTCGGTGAACTTGAAACTGTGTTTAGGTCGCTCAAATGATTGCAATTGTTTATCCTCAATTCTACGGTGTTGGTGGCATTGCCCGTTACCTGGATTCTTTCCTTTCTAATTTACCGCCCGATCATCCGCCGGTTTATTTAATTACGGGTGATGAACATCGGGTGACGCGTAGTTATCCAGGGGTAGAAATTATTCACATTCCTTTCAGTTCCAGCCGATTTAATCTTTTTACTTGGGGAGTGAAGGCTCGAAAACTGCTGACCAAACTGCATGACGAGGGAAAGATTCAGTGGGTTAACCTGCATTTTCCACCACTGATTCCCGGTCTGTTCTTGCCTCCGCATATTCCGGTAGTGTTAACCGCACATACTACGTATCTCGGCATGTCCGGCCGTTTTTACGGGACCCGGCATTTCGAGAGCCAATGGAGTGCAGCTTCACTGTCAATCAAGTCATGGATGGAGCGCCGTATCTTCGATCGGACCGACAAGGTGATCACGCTGACCGAACAGGGCAGGCAAGAGGTTCTTGCCTATGGTTTTAAGGGATCAGTGGCAGTGATTCCTAACGGTGCCGATGTCAAGTTGTTCACACCGGATAAGACTGTTCATAAGGATATCGACGTGCTGTTTTGCGGGCGCATCGAGTTCCGCAAGGGTAGCCGGGCTATGGTAGAACTTTGCCGCCAGTTGATCGCCAAAAAGCCGGATATCCGGATTGCCGTCGTCGGGTATGGTGATGACGATGCATGGGTGAATGATGCTTTGGCTAACCATGGTCACAACGTACTATTGACCGGCAAGGTGCCGTTCCCGGAAATGGTCGGGTATTACAACCGTAGTCGGGTTTATGCCTCGACATCCTATTATGAGGGATTACCCGGTACATGTTTGGAGGCAATGGCAATGCAATTGCCTGTGGTTGTTTGGGATTTCCTGTTTTATCGTGGCTTGGTGATAGAGGACCTGACGGGATCGCTGGCGGAAGCCAACGATTTTTCGGGGATGACGAACAAGTTGCTAGAGCTACTATCAAACCCTCATTTGGCAGCTGAAATGGGCAGAAATGGCCGAGCATTGCTTGAATCGGATTACAATTGGGGAAAGTTAGCCAAGGATGTGCTAGGTGTTTTCACCAAGGCAGGATAAAAATGAATTGGCCAATTCGGGATGAATTTAAACAAACGACACCAAAGTCCCATAGGATTTTGAGCGGATAAACCTAAAAACCGCACTTGAACAAAAGCATTAAATCTGTAAAGCTTGTATTCTTTGAGCCGAGCCCTGATTTTACCTCCCAAAGTTATTCACCCAACGGGTGAACCGGAATTTACGCTTAAAAAGTCAGTAATAAGCGCACTGATTGCCGACACCTTTAATGGAAAAATCCATATTGAATGGGATCCACAGGCACAAGTGACCACAATGGGGCAACTTGCCTTTTTCATTCAATATTTAAAAGTAGGGCATCGCTTTATGCCTTGGGTTGAAGATTGTCCCTTGCGCTATACCAGTCCTAACGCCCCTAAAAAGATAAATGTCTTGGGATCTTTTGTGCTGTCCATTTTGGCAGGGTATACCCGTTACGCCCATATTACGCGAATACAAGGAGATTGCGTCAATGCGCCCTTATTGGGCATGACTAAAGTAGTGGGAGAAGACAGTGCGCGTAATGCGTTGAAAGCCATTGAAGAAACTGCAGGCATTGCCTGGCTGCAAAAGCATTTGTATCAATTCTATAGCCCATTGCTGGAACTGCCGTGGATATTGGATGCGGATGTCACCATCAAAACCTTATATGGCCACCAGGAAGGGGCCACGGTCGGCTACAACCACCACAAGCCCGGACGGCCATCGCATACCTGCCACACTTACATGATAGCCAATGTGCGCCTAATCGGGGTCTTGGGAACAATGGAACGGAAATTCCGGTTAAGCTTTTGTCAAAATCTATCAAGGATATAAACCGCCTGCTTCGCGTCAGTCCGAACGGAGTTTCTCTATCAGTCCGGGCCAGCCAATCCGATCGAGGGTCTCGATCAACGTGGTGCGCTTTACGCCGAAGGTTCGGCAAACCGCCGCTTTCGACATTCCGTTATGCAATGCCTCGACAATGGCGTCCAGTTTTTCCTGTGCGATTGCTGGCGGGCGTCCACCGACCCGACCGCGCCGCCTGGCAGCATTAAGGGGGGCCGTAAGGATTCCTTCGTAGTGCGACGTGAAGTCGTATAAGTAATTGTTTAGCTGGAGCAATCCCGACTAAACCTGCCGTTCCTCTGGCAGTAGCCTTGGAGTGCAGGCATTAACAGTAATGTGATGTT
>JAQTTB010000005.1 GCA_028710985.1 Patescibacteria group bacterium | reverse complement strand
GCGGCGCTCCACCACTTGCTGCCCTCTGCGATGTCGCCCATTATGATTGTAGAAATAATATCACCTACCCGTAGTAAAATTCGCCGTGGTGCTGTTTTGCTGCCTCACTTCTTGTAGAAGCAGCTTCTTGCACGGTACAAAAGGTGCCTAGCCACTTTTGCTTACCATTGACTTGTAGGTACGCACCATATTTTTTACTGCGTTTATCGAAACAGACTCCCTTGAAGCCGAGGGTGTTGTTTTTCCGATTCCCAGAATTACGTAGATTTTGTGTATGTGTGGCAAGCCGGATATTCACGATCCGGTTATCATCCCTAATTCCGTTTATGTGATCTATAAATACATCGGGCATTTCTCCATACACATATAGCCACGCTAACCTATGTAATTTGTAAGGAGTTCCTTTAAATCTCGTAACCCTATAACCTTCTAAGTGGGTGCCTACTTCATCCCCAACCTTAACACCAAACTTAGGGGAAATTAACCAAGTAAACAGACCCGTATCGGGGTCGTAGTGCATAATGGATTTTAACTGTTCTTGAGATAACATTCTGCTTCCTACGGCAAAACCTAGTAAAGAAGCACGCAGAGGCCAGCTAGGTACTGGTTTTCGATCTCGATAATCTATCTGCGCGTTTATCATTTTAGCACTTAGGCGGCGGTAATCACAAAAGTGTCCACAGTCGCGGTCGAGGCCACCGCGCTCGTCACCGAAGTCACGCGCATGTCGCCGGATGTAATTCCGATTGAACCGTCAATACGTACAAGTGTAGTGCTGGATGAATCATCGTCTGCGGCATTGGCCTGGAAGCGAAACCAACCCATGGTGCCCGCTGCAACCCCGGTAAAGGTCCAGACATTAGATGCTTTGGATACGGTGCGCCCGGATGGAGCGCCGAGTTCAAGTCCATTGGTGGCTGCACCTTCAACGAACGCGCCCCCTGCTGTAGTGATGCTGCCTAGCAGGGTGCCGGTAACAGCGGAGTCGGCGTCGGCGGGCTGTGCGCCTGAGTAGACGCGAATACAGCCGTCTTTCATTAGTCCGCGCAAGCCGTTTGCGCCCGTGTCTACGCCGTTTTCGCCAAATAGCTTGGTGATCAGGCCAGTGCTGTATTTAATCATGAATTTCACCTTTAGTGATTATTGCGTCATCACGACGCGGTTAGTCTCGCAAATGCGCGGTTAATTTTTACTGCTTGAATTTATGGCATGTCCGGC
The DNA here is from genome assembly GCA_028710985.1 of Patescibacteria group bacterium. NCBI lineage: Bacteria > Patescibacteria group bacterium. The sequence continues at coordinate 11,286 of JAQTTB010000005.1, read as the reverse complement.
CAGTAACGGTTGCCTTTTGACAGGTTTTCTGCTGCCGTGATTACTTGCAAGTTAGCTTCGCAATGTAACCCACATACAAGCTTTGAACGCAAGGGGACTCGATGATCTACCTCCCATTTTACACCTGTTAATTCTGTCCTTAATTTAGCCAGTGAATAAATCTCTTCAATGAAAAATAAATTAGCCCATGCCGTAGTAGCTTGTAATTTTTTCACATTACGCATAACCGCATGAGCAACATATTTATGTTTATTAAGTATCCTATACTCTTTCTCTTTTAGAGATATTTGTTCTTTGTTTGCATCCCTATACGCCTTTCTATTTGCCCTGTTTTCTATGGCGTAATTTTTCTTTTTTATGGCGAGAGACTCTTTATTGCTAACACACCATAATTTAGTTCTCAATGAAATTGATTCTTTGTTTTCTTTAGCATATCTCTTTTTATGAGATGATATTTTATCTCTATTTATTTCTCGATATCCTTTTTTTTGCTCCAACAACATCTCCTTATTTTCCTCATAATATCTTTTCTTTCTTGCTGCAACAATTTCTTTGTTATTTTCGTTATACAGATTTTGATAAGCTATTACTTTCTCCTTGTTTTCTTTGTAATAAGCATTAGCTCTGTCTCTGTTGCATGTGCCGCAATATCTACCTTCAAACTCATTGCAACACTTCTTACATATTTTCATATTATGATCTCTTGTTCCAAGCTACTCCTGATCCATCAGTAAGTATAACCATCTTCTTAATTCCATCCTGCTCCACAATTGCTGTACTACACTGAATACCCGGTGCCGCAGAGAACTTTTTTTCTGTAATATTTATAAATGGAAGGGCTGAACATGTCCCTCTAAGCGTGTGGATTAAAACGCCACCATCAGGCAGTCTTGCTATTGATCTTCCGGCTGGCACTCCATACATTGCCAATGTTGTTAATACATCTCCATCATACGCATATATGCAGGAATCAGTGCAAATAATGATCGCTCCATTAGTAGTCGCCATATCACGAATTTCACCCGGTATTACCACGTAATCCTTTTGCATATCGTACAAATGATAAAGATATGGAGCGCTACGCCATACTATTGTCGATCCATTAGATAAGTTCCTACTTACATATAGTCTATTTTCAAAATAGACCAGCTTATTTATATCGTCAGGAAACGAATCTGCTAATATTTGCGTAGGACTTAATTGAACACCATTAGAAGAGTAGAATGTTGTTCCTCCTGCATCGGTCATATAGGTAGTGACCGTGTACCCGGCTGGCGGCGTGATCGGCGCAATGGTAATGCCGCCGTTTACGGTAAGCTCGATGCTGGCAATAGGGGAAGAACCGCTCTCAAGGCCGGTGGCGGAACGATAGCAGTAAGCAGCACTGTATGTACCCGCTGGCATTGTTCCGAGGATGGCGGACAGCACCGGCGGAGATGAGGGAGATGGCAGTTTGATGTTGGTGACGGTGTTATCTTCGACTTTCAGTCCGTCATTTGTGAAGAGTACACCGGCAAAATCTGTAAAAGATGTGGCCGTGGAAGCGCCTAGCGCAATCAGGCTTAAATCGGGGAGAACGCGGGAAAGAGTGCCGGATGCAACGACATAGCCGGATTGATCCAGCGTCGAATAGGCGGAGGTGACAGAAGAGATGGCCTTGGCGATAGCAAAGCCGTTGCGCCGCGTGAGGATGCCCGCGTCATCGATGTCGATATCCGTAGCGGCAGTCAGCGCATTATTGGGGATGGATCGGGGGGGAGAAACATTGAAAATGCCTCTGAAATTACTGATAATCATTATGCCACAACCATGCTATAATTCGTTATGTGGCTAGGCTGATCACCAAACAGCAAATTTATCACTTGCTTGCCACACCCAATAAGATACCTTGATAAGGAACTGAAATGCCCCAAAAACGCTCCCCTATAAATCCGGGAACAAAATACGGAATGCTTACTATTATTAGTGAGACTACCGATCATATTTGTCCAAGCGGCTATCGATCCAGAAGAGTTGTATGTATTTGTGATTGTGGCAAAGAACACATTGCTATTCTTAAGAACATTGTCAGCGGCAGTATTATTTCGTGCGGATGCTTTAGAGATAAGAAGCTTGCCAAAGTACAAATGACGCACAACATGAGTAATACTTCTGAATATAGCATTTGGCGAGGGATAAAGAAACGATGCCTTACTGAGAAATCTACCAATTATATTTATTATGGTGGTAGAGGTATCATGATTTGTGATAGATGGAGAAATTCTTTTGAAAATTTCTTTGCAGACATGGGCGCAAGACCAAGCATTAACCACAGCATTGATAGAAAAGATAATATGCTTGGATATAGTGCAGAGAATTGTAGGTGGTCTACAGTAAAAGAGCAAGCTAACAATAAAAGAAACAATATTATTCTTGAATTTAACAGAGAATCTCTTAATGTAACTCAATGGGCTGAAAAACTCGGAATTGATCGAATGCGCATATTCAATAGAATTGATCGAGGATGGTCTATAGAAAAAATATTGACTACGCCAATACAGCACAAGACTAGCCGAACCAATAGATGCGACATATTGTATAAACATGATGGCGTAGAGCTTACCGCTAGAGAATGGGCTAAAATGGCTAATGTAGCCCATGACGTATTCTATAAGAGACTTATCAGAGGATGGACTATTGAAGATGCTCTTTCCTGAATCAACTCTCATCGACAATGCTCCAGCTCAACACATTGCCGATAATTACAGGATATTTAACCCATGCCTGCTGTGCATTTAAACAACAAAACTGGTTGTCAACCACGCGCACAGTGACTTCATTGCCGGGGAAGTTATTCTGGATGGTGCCGCCATTGACGAGATGTCGATAAACATCAACCGGCGTAGTGAAGTCATGTGTAGACATGGGTTTCTTATCAACCTGAGTATGGGGTCACACGCTTTATGCGTGGGATAATGGATTCGAGGCAGGTCTGTGTAGGACAGCGTACCTGCGAAACTGAGAGAGAAGGGATAATGAATTAACCTACCTACACTAATCATCATAACATAAAATGACAATTTTAGCAATCACGGCTTATTTTTCCAACACCAGCGGGTCTTTTAGCGATATGCAGCGCACGATGCCGTTCGAATGCCACTTGGCCTCGATAAAGTGCATCGCCTTCAATTCAGCAAACAGACTCAGATAATCAGCCCGTGTCAAGGTCTTGTCCAAACCGTACAAAAAACAGCCGCCGCCTTCAACCGGAACCACTAAAGCATGAAACAGGTACGGCTCGCCTCGCGCCGGATGGATGTGGTCAGCGTAGGCGGATAAATGGAACGAGGTAAATATGGCTTCGCAACGAAATTTCACATCGACAGTTTACTGCCTATCGCCGCCGCCAGTTTTTCAATAAAACCGTCATCCATCAGCGCATTGATGATGCGATTAATATCGCGCTCGCTCAAGTAGCCTGGCACATTTCTGTCAAGCCGGTCTTTGCGCTGTTGCGCGGTTTCATAGGTTGCTGTGCTCAAGACTGTCTCCGTTGGCTTTTGCGAAATTGCATTTCCGGCTCGACAAAACTGGCATAGAGCCATGCTAAAATATAAATAAAAATAAATGTATTCACGGCAGCACCAATTCCGGCAATTGCGCAATAATGGCCTCAAGAGTGGGGATGGTTTGCGGGTTGGCCTGATAGTTAGCCAATTGCGTTAGCGCATTAGACCAGCAGGCGTCCATCCATTGGGCAAAGGCTACGCCCTCCGCTTGGAACGGCCCGGTGAAGCCTGCGCGCAATGCCGCCGTGTAGATCGTGTCATAGCCATGCGCCTGCGCGGTGCTATCCAGATGGGCCTGTAGCGCCGCCGTGTATTCAGCTATGCGCTGCTCAACAGTAGGCGCTCTTAACGCAGCCAGGTCAGCGACGCTGATAGGCGCTAGGCCGGGCTTGATGTACTCATCCTGTGAACCGTCGGACTCATAGGCGGAAATTTCTTGCGTGATAGTATCAATATAATATTTCATCTGAGTTCGAACCAGGATAATAGACCTGAAGATCCTACATTATTATAGGCTGAATAAGTTGCACCGTTAGGAACGATAAAAAATGCACTATTGATATTATCGCCGCCGGTTGCGCTGGATGCCGAACCCGCGAATGTTAATGCTCCAATTGTGTAACGTATTACTGTTGGTGTTGATGAGATCATGGAAACACTGACGGCAATTGGCTTGCCTGTGCTATTGGTATAAGTAGTTGATGCTGCTCTCGAAGCCGTCACATCCTGCCATGTTTGGCCTGCGCCAATACCGTTATTTCCTGCAATCTGCACCCAGTTGGTGCCATTTGAGTGTAAAATTATCGAATCGCCTAACTGCAATACAATAGAGGTTGTATTCTGCCCAAACGCGAGAAGAACGGAAGCGCCTGCTCTTAAAACAGTGCAAGCTCCGGCGTTTATATTCGATATGGCTATTATTGCGCCGACAGGCAATGCTGAAACGCCGGGCAATGTTAGGGTGCCTGCACTGGCTGAAAAGTAAACTATTGCCTTACCAACATCTGCGGCGGTTAGTGTAGCAGTTGCTGTATAAGCTATAGTGCCACCTGCATTTAGCCCTATCTGCATGGCATAGGCCGTGGTTGCTATGCTGGCGTCATTGTCAAATTGCGCGGCTGTAGGTGCTGTAGGATTGCCGGTAAAGGCAGGACTGGCTAAGTTAGCTTTCAGATCCAGCGCCGTCTGTTGCGCCGTGGACACAGGTTTTGCAGTATCGGCGGTATTATCGACGCTGCCCAGGCCGACATCGGCTTTTGCAATGCCAGTGACGGTATCACCTACCTGCAATTCCTGTATGGCCGTACCGTTTAATACTAAGGGATAACGGGCGGTCACGACACGGGCACCTGAATGGTCGCCCCGCTGCGGTTTAACACTGGCAGGTAGCCTAATGCAAGGCTAATCAGCACTTGAGAGCCAAGGCGGTTAAGAACTGATAAGTAGTTAGAGGGCATGGAGTCGCCCACAGGCAATTCCTTGATCGTCCCGGCATCATTAACCAGCGGTCTGCGTACGGTCATGCAAGCACTACCTGCGTTAAGGACTGGAAGTTAATCGCTGTCGCGGATATGGCAAAGCCGATAGGCTGCACGATATTACCCGAACCAGAGGGAGCCGTGCTGGTTGCCAGTCCTGCCGTCGTAGATAGAAACACCGAACCTGGAGTTTGCCCGGTGACGCTGGTGTTGGTGCCCTCGAAATAAACCGTCAGCGCAGCCCCGCTCCCGGCTCCGGCCAGGCAAAAGCCGTGAGCGGGTTTGTTTGTCGTCGCATCAGCCTTTCTTGCCTTGGCTCCAGTGCTATCCCAAATATTGACGAAATCGCCTGCGGCAATAGCCTCGGAAGTGGTAATTGATGCGGTATCCGCGCTAACACCGACTGGCATCATGGTTGCATCAATCCGTCCTGCGGCGTCCAGCGCCACCAGTTTGCCGGTATCGCCTGCCCCGGACGAGCTGGTTTTGCTGTTGACAATCGTGCTGTCCAGCACCCCTGACGCATTCAGCGCGACAATCTTGCCGGTATCACCCGCTCCTGCCGAGGTCGTGGGCGCGATGATTTCGGTGATGACGCCCGCATTGTTGGTTAAGTATTTATTGACTGCCATTGTGCTATCCTAAAATTATGGGGGGGAACAGCCGCACCATCAGTTTTGATGCGGATACCGCAATGCCGACTTGCTGGCTGTATCCGGTCACGGGTTCGGTTTGGGTAAAGGTGCCATTAACGCTTGCGTAAACAGGGGAATTGATAGTAAGGCCGCCAAAGCCGTCCAGTTCGCCCGCCACGACGACATCAACTAAAGCGCCTGCGCTTGCGGCTCCAGCAGTAATGCCGATGGCGCGTCCGGCGGTGGCGGCATCGCTGGAATCAGCATACTGCGCCGCTCCGGTAATCAGCCGGTTGCCGCCCAGCGCCACGCCTGCGGTCAATTGCAGCGCAACCCCGCCTGACGGGCCTGGAATCCCTTGAATCCCAGGAGGGCCTTGAACGCCAAGTTCGGCAAACTCAAGACTGGGCGTGTCGATCAGTATCAGGCCGCCGGATTCATCCAGCACAGCCAGTTCAGGTCTGGCCGCATCCAGCACTTCCAGCGCCGGGCTATCGACTACTACAATGTCGCCCGGCAGGTCAACCTGTTCTATCTGCGGCGACGGGGTTTCGACCAATTCCATATTAAGGTCTCGTCACGTCCTGTATGGTTTTCAGCCGTCCGGTGATAAAGGTGCGCTTGCTGCCGTCCGCGAAGGTGACTTGCAGATCGTAAAACCATTTGCCCACACCCAGCGCCAGAACTTGCGCCGCGCTTAAGGAAAAGGCGATATTATTAGTGGAGCTGCCAAGCACTACGGTAAAGGAGCCTACCGCATCAGCATCGGCTTTCGCCAGTTTGATTTGCGCAAGCCCTGTGCAGCCGGTAAAATTAAGGGGCACGGAATCGGCATCTTTCCAGGTCACGGCAAGATTCAGGGTGTCGCCCAGATAGGCGGTAATATCGTAGGTCAGGATGTTGGGGGAATATTCAGCCATCAATAATCGCCGTCAAATTGTTAAAGTGATTTCAGTGGTCGAGCTAACCCTGCCAGCAGCTTGGCTTCTTCCAATTCCACTTCATAATGGTGAATGAGTTCCAATATCTCCAGACGCTCTTGATCGGAAAAGTAGGGATCGGCATGTTGGGAAATGCGGTTCTGGTGCAGCACGTACAGCAGAGTCTCTAACCGCTTGATTTCAGTCATTTTGACGCTCTCACAGACTTCTTGCGTTTAATAACTTCAACATCGGAGACAATATCCGCGACGCGCTCTTTTTGCTGCTTTATGTGATCTTCGCTGGCGCGCACGTCTTGACTAACTTGCTCAAGCTTGGGCGCAAATTTCTGATCCAGGTTTAGCGAGTACGTCCAGAACGCGCCGATGGCGGTAACAATCACGCCGACGCTGGCGCACAGCACTTTAAAGCCGGTGGCTATCTGCTTCAACAGGGCGTCGAACTTGCTGCTGATGGAGTTAAGCGCAGCCAGCATTTCCGAGTCCTTCTGCGCCAGCTTGGTCAATTCCGTCTCATGATGCAGCCGGATTCGCAGGGCTTCTTCTTGCTTTGACTCCAGAATTGCAATGCGGACTACAAGTCGAGTTTCCATGTCTGAGCGGCGCTCATCTGGGTTAGTCATGACGGCAACCTCTTGTGAGGGTGATCCTGATTACCAGTTATCATCGTCTACGCCCGTAGATATTGTTTTAGTGTAGGATGCCGGACCAAGAATCAAGGATCGCGGACTTTCAAATTGATGCTGACGCACTTTTGCCGATACCGGCTCTCCGAATATCTGGTTGAATCGCGCCAAATAGTAATCGGATTTTTCCTGATTGAACGTATCCGCATCCTGCTTTTTATAGCACTCGTGCAGCATCCAGTAGATCAGGTCGCGATGATTTTCTTCCGGTATCTCAGGCTCCTGGCTGGTTGATGTGATCGCATCGGCAGGGAGACGGTAGGTTTCAAGATAAACGTAACCGCCCGCGTCTGTAGCGTCGGGAACAGGCGAAATCCGCAGTTTGCGGCCTGATATGACGGCATAGACAGTCTTGCCCGCCATGCCGGAATCAGTGCGCCATGTAGCCGATATGGCGTCCATATCCTCTTTGGCTTTCTTGATAACGTAGTTATTGTCAAAGATGATATTTTCAACGACTGTCACTATGGGGTCGATGTTGTAACTGGCTTGCCCATTAACCAAGGTTATGCGCGTATAGGCCGTTGTCGAATCGTCATAGATAAGGTCTGCCCGATTGCACGACTGCCTTTCCGCTTCCGTCAGTTTTCTTAATAAGTTGGCGTCGCTCCACAGATATTCGGCGGTCGCGTCGTTCAGATAATCTTCACGAATCGTCGTAATCAGACTGCTCGCCAACATAATTATCCGGCCTGCATTATTTTGAATACTATGGTGCCGGATGTCCATGCCGTGACTTTCAGCCGGACAGCTTCTGCCGGAACGGTTAAACCGCCCGCTATATCCACCGTCCCGGAAGCCACCAGGGTAAAGGCTAACGGCGTGATGGACGAGTCCTGAACATTATCAAGCGTGCCCTCAAGCAAATAAGTGGCTGCGCCAATATCGGCCTGATAGGAATAACTGAACGGGGTTTTATAACGATTTAACGGAATCCACGGCGTTTCAAGGGTAGCTACCCAGCCGACCGTGACCGCTCCGGCTGTTGCGGCATCGACGACTACGGATGAGACGGTCTTGAAGTTCTTGGCGCTGGTTGTGGTGCTGGTTGCAGAACCGGCAAGCGTTTCTGTCTGCGCATTCCCCGCGTCATCGGTGCCTGTGACCACGAAGGATCGCGCGGCGTCTGACCCTGCGCACGTTACCGTGACATGCTGCGCCGTTGGAATTGAGCCTGCGCCGCCGGAACTCAGCGCCCCGGCAATGGTTAAAGCGCCTGCGGCTAATGGCGTCTGCGATAGGCAGATACCATCAGCATCAGTACCCGTTATGGTGTACGTCTTTGATGATGGTTTCATGGGCTTACGCCTGAGTTACGCCGAACAGGGTATCCGTGGAAGCTGGATCAGTGCGATACCAGACAGAGACAGCAGAACCGTCAGTAGCCGAGTTTAAATCAATAGTTCCACGCACATCGCCGGTAGTGGCTGAAGCCGTAGTTGTTACAGCCGCTACAACAGTTGGCGCTGTGGCTTGCAGTGTTTCATTGAAATAGCAGCCGTTAGTCAGGAAGTCAGATTTTGCAGGAAGCGCATAAGGCAGTCCCAGTACGTCGCCCCAACCCATGTTCAAGGTGTTTGCGGTTGCGTCTGCGGCTGAGGTAATGGCAATAGAGTAGATGTATTTGAAAGCTTTTTTGCCGTCTGCAACAATGCTGGTAGCTGTAGCTGCCGAGGTAATGGTTTCGGTCATGGGTTGGCCGTAATAGTCATAACCAGTGACAGTGATTGTCAATGCTGCGGTTGTGCCTGCGTCTGCGTTGATCGTGGTGATATTACGCGGTACGTCAAGTACCCATACAAGACGATTAGCGCCGTTCAGGAATACAGTGCTTGGAGCGGCAATTGCGCTGTCTAACGGAGTTGTGCCGGCAGTAGCGGTGGTATAGGTTTTTGTCGATGCGTTAGGCATCTCTGTACTGGTTGCGGCTTTAACAAGGCCGTCAGCGTCAAATACGGCAGGTGAGCCTAAAGAGACTTTAGTGAGCGGATTGAACGGTGCGCCGGGTCTTTCGTTAGCGGCAAAGGCTTTGGCGTTATATGCATCGCCAAAATACAATTGGCTGGCGTGTGATAAATGATGTTTAGACATGATAGTATTCCTTTCGTCATCTCGACGATAGACATCCACTTAAGGACAAGTGTTGCGGATTCAGCGAATGTTAAATCAACAACGGGAAAACAGGCATTGCACCTATATAATATATAGGATAGCACAGATTGAGTGTAAAGTAAAGTGGATATGTCGCATTCGTCCATGATGGATTGGACGGACATTTTCCTGCAAGCCACGAATACCAAGGCTTGCAGGCTTGCGTACAAATACAGGACGGACTATATCCATATGCGGTTAAAGTTCAGTGGTGTGGCGTCTTGCCGCTTAACACGGCGTTAGGCGTCAGCGTTGCATTGTGCAATTGGCAGATATGCTCGGCATTCTCTAGCCATTCCTCGTATTTCTCAGCGTCCAGCGGCTGCGCTTTGTCAGGGTAAGAGGCAATTATCTTTTCTCATCGCTCCATCCGGTTTTGATGCTAAATCCGCTCATGCTCACGCGCCATTTGCGCGGATCGTCGATTTCTTGTCTCATGTTGTCTCGTCAAGTGATGTCAGGCGCAAATTCGGCTTCACAATGTCGATTTGTGTAAAAATCGTATATAGATTGCGACAAGTCGTGCAATGCCGTTTCCGTATCGTTTAATCGATTACCTCTATAAAACTCAGTTGTTGGCAATCCGCGTAATTTCGCAAATTCTGCTTTATCAATTTTGATTGATATGTCTCCATCATCACGCATCAACATTTCTATAGCTAACCCATTCGAGCTATTGTAGACTGAACTTGTTTTTGTTTGCATTTTTATCTCCGGGTAAAAATTTATTATAGCATAGGATTTGATTGTTTATAAGCTTGATAATCGTTAATTGTAGTTGTATTACAGTTATCCCTGTGTTATATTACACATAAGCAAACCGGAGGCATCGATGAAAGAACAAAAGTTATTAAATGAGCCAAGAAATATAGTAATCACAGGCTATATAAGCGAATTAGACCACCTTACCGAGCGCGGCAAGTATGAAGTTGAGTGTTTTGATGAATACGGAATAAAAATGAACCTAGAAGATAGCAACAAAAATTACAAATCCGTCAGGATAAAAATTGAAACCTACAAGAAAATAAAACTGCTTGCGGTTAAGATGGACATGCCGATCACTCGGTTAATTGAGATTATGTTTGATGAATTTAAAAAATCTCATGAGTAAATTTCAAATATTGCCGCACGATCAATTTATCGCCAAGGCTATTGCTGCGCACGGAAATAGATATGATTACTCAAAAACCATCTATACAAAAGCGCATGATCCAATCAAGATAATATGCGCTGTGCATGGTGAATTTACACAGAAAGCCTATTCTCATCTTTCGGGCAGAGGATGTAATTTATGCTCTTATGAATGCCGTGCTAAAAAACAAAGCTATACGCTTGAATCCTTTATTGAAAAAGCAACGGCTATTCATAGCGATAAGTATGATTATTCGCTCGTTTCTTATAATGGGAATAAGAAAAATGTGCCTATAATTTGCGCTATTCATGGCGAGTTCCTACAATCACCCGCCAATCACATGAAAGGACAGGGATGCCCTGTGTGCGGAATTGATAAGATTAAGACGAATTTGCTTGGAACGGCAGACGATTTCATCAATAAAGCTAACAAGGTGCATAACTTCTTATATGGTTATGAGAACGTAATTTATAATGGCAATAAAAAGAACGTAATAATAACGTGTCCTGAACACGGCGGATTCAAGCAAGCGCCATCCAATCACCTTCAAGGAGCCGGTTGCCCTGAATGCGCTAGATTGAAATCATTCACGCACAAGCTGAAATCAACTGAGCAGTTTATAAAGGAAGCAACAGCAAAGCATAATGGGCGATACGAGTACTCTTTAGTCGAGTATAAGAAAAGCAACGAAAAAGTTAAAATTATTTGTAAAGAAC
>JAQTTB010000004.1 GCA_028710985.1 Patescibacteria group bacterium | reverse complement strand
TGTAATGATTGAATCAAACTCTTCGGACTCCTTGCTAAAATGCTCCTTAATCTGTTTGGTTCTCTCACTATCATTACACATCGCGATTTTATCTCCTCTTGTTTTAAATTATACCACTTTTCTCCTGTTTCTCTATATCTTTTAGGAAAGCTGGGTCAAAGCGTGTTTTCTTTCCATTATGGACGGGCGGTCAAATTCAACGAGGGGACGACCTCTTTGTATACAGCCCAGGATGAATTTGAGAGGTTTACTAATCCGCTCACGGGTCAGTGAGAGGATTCAGAGCGGGTGAGAAACACCCTCTCTGTGCAATTTTGTGCCCAATATGGCTTTATTTGTTCAGAAATGGCTACCCTGTGCATTTCAGAGAGGGTTTCTCTTTCCACTCACCGCTCCCAGAAGCGTATCCCCATCAGACTGACTCATTAACGGCGAATTATAGGATGATTTTTTGAGAATTCTTCCTGTCCATATAATCCCTATAACGGCTGAGCATATATCTGTTATCAACCTTCCCCAAAACACCCCGTAAATACCGAATAATTTTGCACCGAAATACGCTAAGGGAATCATCAAGACAATTACGCGAATCGTATTTAATAAGGCCGAAGAAAGCGGCCGATGGATGCCTATCATGCAAAAACCGGCATACCTATGCACTTCCAAAAACCCGTAGCCAAAACATGTAATGTAGATATATCGGGTTAAGATATTGATGATTTCGGGATCGGACGAAAAAAGCCTGCCAAGCGGACGCGCGATAAATAAAAAAGCCACCGCAATAATAAAGCCGAAGATCAACGCGAACAACATAGCGCCTTTCCGCACGGCCTTAATCCGGTCAAAGCGCTGCGCGCCGTAATTCTGGGAAACAAATGGAACCAACGACATACCCACAGTCATAGGAATCATAAAAGCGAACATTTCGATGCGGCTGGCAACCCCGATAGCGGCAACCGCAGCTTTACCGAAACCGGAAACTATCTTAATAACGACCGCGGCAGAAATGGGAGTTAAAACAGAGCTTAACGTGGTCGGTATCCCGATATGCAGGATACGCCGCCACGATGATAAAATCCTTAACCGCGTGTGTGAAGCGAAAATGATTAAGTGGTATCTTTGATGTATAAAGTAGAACGCGGCCAATAATACAAGCACTTCGGAAATCACAGTCGCCAGAGCCGCTCCTCGTATCCCCATTTTCGGAAATCCCAGTAATCCAAAGATCATTATGGGATCGAGGATAAAATTAAGCACGGTTCCGCCAACCATTAAGAGACTTACAGCCTTGGTATTACCCGTGCCGATAATGATATCGGCGAACATCATCTGAACAACCCTGAATGCCAATCCTAGATACCAAATCCACATATATTGCTGTGTGAGGACAAGCACCTCTCCTGTCGCGCCCAACCGCGCAAAAAGCGGCCTTATCGTCAAAAGACCGGCCACCGTAAGACACAAAGCCAGGCTCGAAGATAAAAAAGCGGCATGTGTCGTAATGCGTGCTGCGGTTTGCTGTTTTTCCCGGCCAAGAGCGTGCGCAACTACCGTCATAGCACCAGTCCCCAGCCCTCGCATAATAAACATCAAAAGCATAACAACCGGAAAGGTAAACGACATCGCGGCCAAAGCATTGGTGCCCAGTCGTGAAACAAACCATGTATCGACTAAATTATACGCGTTCATGGCGAATGTTCCGGCCAACATCGGAACAGCCATGCGCAGCACCGTCTTAAAAACACCGTCCTTTATCAAAAGGGGTTTAACCACTGTTTATCCTCAAAAATCTACTCTTTAATTTTTATTAAGCATGGACTTCTATTTTGGCTTTTTGGCTATTACCACGCCAAAACATTTATAATGCAAAGTTCTTTTGATGGTTGACCTGCCCCCATTAGTTGTACCATTTCTTAAGACAGCGCAACCGCGTTTTCCGGCCACTTTGGTCCAATAGCTTCCGGAGCGGGCGGCCGGTAATTAAGCGAGCTATGCGGCCTTTTGGTATTATATTCCACCCTCCAGCGTTCCACAAGGACTTTTGCCTCGAATAAGGTATTGAAGATCTCGCGGTTTAACAGTTCATCACGCAGTTTGCCGTTGAACGATTCTATATAGCCGTTCTCCCAGGGGCTGCCCGGCTCGATGTAGAGGGTCTTGACACCCAGGGCATTCAACCATCTCCTTAATTCTCTCGATACGAACTCGGGGCCGTTATCGGAGCGTATGTATCCCGGAATACCGCGCAATAAAAACAGGTCCGCAAGACGTTCTATGAGTTCGGCAGTCTTTATCTTCCTGGCCACCCCTATGGCCAGGCGGATAAAGACAGTTGACGTCATAGAGCAGCTGGCGGATCTGTTCATATTGCGTGGCATCCCGGAGCACCTCTCTCCTGGCAGTTCTTATATAATGGCTTTCCTTTGCATGAAAATATCCGAAATATGGGAGATATTTTCACTATATAGCCGCCATTATATAAGAGAGGAATTGGCCTATTTTGGCGATAAAATGGCTTAATTCAGAGAGTCTTTTAAAACAGCTTGTGATGCGGAAACTTTCGATCAGCGACCAAAATCCGCAATGCCCTAAGTCTTTAACACCGCGCCAGTTAAAAAGGCCTACGATCTACATTCAGATCATAGGCCTTAAGCTCTCCCGTTATCCGGAGAGAACGGAATTATTGGGGTTCCTCTCCTATTAGCCGAGGGGAAACCTCTCTTATTTAGCTGGCTTTATTATAGGGGGAATATCTTACTATATCAAGGGGTTTTGGGGATCAGAGAGGGATTTCCTCGCGAAATTTGTCCGTTTTGTCCGGTATTATTTGGCTTGAAATTGCGTAACTATTTAATAAATAAGCCATTACGCTTTGTCCACTACACAGAGGAGGACATTTGCCCATCTGGATTTTAAACCTTAATCCCAAATACCATCCCGCGATTATCAAAGAATCAAATTAAGTATTAATCCGACCAGTAACGCAACCGCAATCATGATAGATGTGCTTTTAAGTGTATCCTTTATTCCCAATTCCCTGATTAAAACTATATAAGTAGCAATACAGGGAAAATATACAGCTAAAATTGTAGAACCGACTACCAGCTGTTTAGTGGTTAAATTAAGCGGCCCAAGCATACCTACAGCAACGTCTTTCCTTAAAAACCCGACTATTAAAGCGGAGATGGCTTCTTTGGGAAGCCCCCATAGCCCGGTTAAAACCGGGGTAAAAATATAAGCCAAGAAATCTATAATCTTTAGAGTATAAAGTATATTAACAAGAAGCACGCCTAAAAGCACAAAAGGCAAGGCTTCCCTTAAAAAACCGGATAAACGCATCCAAAGTTTCTTAATCACCGCTTGAATTTGAGGTATCCGATAAGGAGGAATTTCTACCAATATCTCCGGGCTCACTCCTTTTAAAACCCTATTTAAAATTAAACCCTTGATGACCAGTAGAACAAAGAGAGTGAAGAATACGATCGCTACGTATTTGTCCCCTCTTTGCCCCACCAACCCTACAATCATCGCGATTTGCGCCATACAGGGAACGCCAACTGCCATTAAAGTAATAGCTATAAATTTCTCGCGCCTTTCCTCTAAAATCCGAGTTGCTAAGATACCGGGAACTTTACAGCCTAAACCTAAAATAAAAGGAATTATCGCGTATCCGTGCAGGCCCAAATAATGCATAAAATTATCTGCCAAAACCGCCAAGCGAGGAAGATATCCTAAATCTTCCAATAACCCTAATATAAGGTAAAAACTAAATACGTAAGGCAGCACCATGGCAATAGGAACATAGAGGCCTGTGGTTAAAAGCCCAAAAGATTGGCTAAAATCTATCTTCCCTTCTATAAAATTACCGATAAGAATATGATGTAAAAAACTTCCCTCAACCAAAAAGGCGCTTAATTTCATCAACAAGGGCAACCATAGCTTTGTAAACAAAGGCTCAAATATATGCCCGATTAGATTCTCTCCGATAAAACGAACCACCCAAAAAGAACAATATATAATACCCAAGGCAATCGGCAGGCCTGTGAGCGGCTTAATACTCAAATCTTCTAGTCTTTCTAGGAAAGTGTGGTGACGGTGGGTTAATTTTTGGACTTCTTCCACAATTTTCCCTATTTTTTCCCATTTCTGGCTATCAGAAGAAACAGGTAAATCTCTCGCCTTTGTTTCTGGCAAGCGATCGATCAGTTCTTTAATGCCCTCTCCGGTTAAGGCGCAAGTAGGGATTACTGGCACTCCCAATTGTTCTTCTAATTTTTTAACATCAACATAAATTCCACGGTGCTTAGTATCATCCCACATATTCAAAGCTACAATAAGCGGCATACCTTTTTCTAAGAGTTGCAGGGTTAGATGAAGATTTCTCTCTAAATTTGTGGCATCAATAATATTAATCACTAAGCCGCCTTCTTTTAACATCCGGCAAGCCACGTCTTCGGCTTTACAAGTCGGCTCTAAAGTATATGTTCCCGGCACATCCATAATCATCATCCCTTCTCCGCCAAGTTTCATTTGGCCTTGGGTAAATTCAACAGTGGTTCCGGGATAATTAGAAATTATTACTTTGGCTCCTGTAAGCCTGGAGAATATGGCACTTTTACCAACGTTAGGATTGCCCACCAATAAGATCTTTTCTATCTTCATCTTTTGACTTCCACTAAAATTCTTCTGGCCATACCAAAACCAACGGCAATCCGCGTATTATCTACCTCTACCGTCTGGGGACCACGCCAAAAATGAGAACTTACCTTAGTTATCCTCTTTTCCGGCCTCATTCCCATACTTTGTAATTTTCTTACGAAGCCTTGGCCGCCCTGAATCTCTTTCACTGTGCCAGTTTCTCCTGGCTGCATTTGGGTTAAATCTACAAGCATTATCTTAAATCACCTTTCTAATTTTTGATGGGCAATGCAAAAAGGACAAATCCTGCCAAACTTTTTCATCCCTTTTGCGAATTTGGAATCAGGGAATCTTCTAGCAATAATACATAGCGGGCAGATATCACATACAAAAGCAAGCAATCTTATAAATAACCTCATCTCTTTTCTCCTGAAATTACCACAAAACCGCCTTTACCAAAACCTTTGCGAGGTTTCTCTATCGAATTTATGCTTTTGGGAAACTTAAATACCGTTTGATAATATGAGAACTTATTGAATCCCGCCTTTTCAAGCAAGGCCGTGGTCTCCCTGACGCTAAAAATATTCGCATGCTTGTAAAATGCACTCTTTTTTCTCCGGTAATATTTACCCAGGAAGCTATCCTTATCGATTATAGCCAGGACAACCTTGCCCTTTTCATTCAACACCCTTTGCGCCTCCCTTAAAACTTTTAACGGGTTTTTGACAAAACATATGGTAATAACAATGGCTACATAATCAAACGTTTCATCCCAAAACGGCAAATCCTCGCCGAAGCCCCATCGCACAATTACACCTCTCTCAGCGGCGATCTTTATCATATTATGAGAGGGGTCAATTCCCATCGCGATATCTAACGGCGCGGCAAATCTTCCGGTCCCGACCCCGATCTCCAACCCCCTGCCGGCTTTGGGCAGCACTTTCTTTAGCGCCTCAAGTTCCGATAAATAGGCAAACCTGTTTTTATCATACCAGTCATCATATCTCTTATAATAGCGGTCGAAAATTGCGCTCATAAATCCAAATCCCCAAATAAGCCGTCATAAAAGCGCCTGAGGTGCTCATAATATTCATTATCCATAGCATTTATCCTGACGTCCTTTTCTCTAAAAGAATACCTGTACCCCGCGCAATACGTCAAAAGGATATCCTTGGAACGATTTATTTTCTTTGCCATCTCTTCGTTTTCCCGCTTATTCTCATCCTTGCAGCGGTCGGGGTGATATTTCAAGGATAACTTACGGTAAGCGTCTTTTATCTCTTCCAAAGTAACCCTTTCACCCAAGCCCAGTATTCTTCTTGCCTCGTCGATCTTAGTAAAGTCTGCCATCTTTTAATCCTATTTTTATTTCCGGATAAACGCTAACTTTGCACGTGATAAAATTCGATATAAAGCAATTCTTTACGGTAAGTTCTATAAGCTCGTTTGCTTTTCCGATCTGGCCGCTTGAAGCAACAGCTATCTGGGGCCATATTTTAATTTCAGTAAACATAAGTTTATCTTCAACTTTTTCGACAACCCAGTCGGCCTCACTTTCATAACTCAAGAATTCAAAGCCGTCTTTTTTAGCAAAATCCACAAAGGCATCTTTTATAAAACCTTCTATCGAAGCCACGAACAATTCCTCCGGCGTCCACATACCTTCGTGTTTCTTAGATTCCGGGGATGCGACTATTTCAACCGTCTGCTTATCAAATGAACATAGGAATACTTTCTTTTCTTCATTCCAAGTTACAACTATTTTATGGGTAAATCTTTTATTGCCCTTCGTTATACCTTCCATTTATTGCCTCCTTATTTCATAAAACCTTCTTCTAATATCCAAAAGAAAATAAAATAATCCCCAACCCCAGACCTATAAAAAGGTTGAATAATTTTATCAGCAATGAATCTTTTATCGTATACGATAAAAGCGGCAACATCCCGTGCCCATCCTGAACAATAGAACTAGTTAAAAGAACTGAAAAAGGTACGAAGCCTTTTACAAACATTATCACAAATATAAGATGCGGTCCGGATTCAGGAATTAATCCTGATATCGCTGCGATCAAAAGTATCCAAAACATATGCTCTTTTACGAATATTTCCAAATTCCAGAATCTTAAACCAATATCTACCACAAAAAGTATCCCGAAGGTCCACAAAAATATCCTCCATAGATGCCTTTTGGCGATATGCTCCCAGATATGCTCTTCCAAGTAGTGCTCGGGCACAGTAATTACTATGAATCCGGCTAAACTGATAAGAGATAAAAATGTAATTCTTTGCCAATTCCACTCCTGAGGACCGATTACCCCTGAAATAATCGTAGTGAAAGTGCTTAATAATAAAGCAAGAATTAAAAATCTTACAAAAGATATACTTCTAAAATGCCCTAAGATTTCCTTGAAATTTAAACACCGGCATTCGTCTTGGAGATGAATTTCTGAAAGCTGGCATTTCTGAGCGGGCTTTATTTTCAAGAAAATAACGGCTTTGTCTATAAACCAAGCCCCAACTATTCCCAAAATAAAAAGCACAACATGAATAATAAATGCCTGTTTAGGAATCATTGCAAACATAATGTACGATTCATCTCCGGCTGTAGCGATCATACACCCGGCCAGTGCCCCAAAGCTTATAAGGCCATGTACATAAAAGGAGACGCACATAAATGCTCCTAAGCAGCCGGGTGTTGCGCCTAAAAATGCGGCTATGAGGTATTGCCTGAAAAATCCCCCTTTAATAAGGCTATTCATCCTGCCTTTTGTCAGAACGCTCAGATAATCAATGAACATCATCATAATAAAAACAAAGACGGTTACTATCAAACCCTGTTTTAAATTATTCGTTAAAATTTCCATATTTATTCTCTTATATCTCGAGAATCTGCCCTACTTTTATTTCGATGAAATTTTTTTGATACGCCTCTTTAAATAACTTTACAGCGTTTTCACCTGTGCAATGAGTCGGCGCGATCCTTTCCGCGCCCAGATCCTTAAATTCTTTCACGATCGGCTTGATAGTTTTCTTATGCTTGCCCATCAAATGAAATCCGCCCATGACAAGATAAATCTTCCCGGAAATGTTTTGTTTTACATTTTCTATCATTTTTATAATACCCGGATGGGCACAGCCCGTAAGTATAGTCAAACCTTTTCGTGTCCTTAAAACCAAACCTTGCTCCGGCATATATCTAAAAGCATACCTGCCCGGAATCTCTCCGGTGGAATAAATACTGTCCTGTATCCTGGTAAATTTATCAACTTCGATTAAGCGGCTTTCATAAGATTTAACTTTATTCTTGAACCTTTTACTAAAATTAGGGCAGGCATAGACCTTAACTTTGGGGTTACATTTTAATATCGCCCGTAATCCTCCGACATGATCCCAATGGTCGTGAGAAATCACCACTGCCTCGATTCCCGCCACATTCACTCCCAAAGTCTTCATATTTTCAAGAAGCCATTGTCCTTTTTCGCCTGTATCGAACAAAATTCTATCATCCACTAAAAAAGAAACACCCCAACCGGTATAAACTTTCCTCTTGCCCGTAAGGGTGGGGTAAAGAGCCTTATCTAAGGCGTTCTTATCAAAAAGAATTTTTATCTGCATTTTTAATATCCCGCCTCTGCTTATGCAATCTCAGTTTAAACTTCTCCAGCAGATTCAGATAATCTACGATCAATCTCCCTTTTAAATGGTCTACTTCATGCTGCAAGACTCTGGCTAAAAGCCCCGCTGCTTTGATCTCCACGGCTTGGCCTTTTTCATTTAATCCGCTAATAATAATCTTATATGGTCTCTCTATGTAAACAGCTATACCAGGGATGCTTAAACAGCCCTCTTCCGTCTTATCCGATCCTTTTGCTTTTAGAATTACGGGATTGGCCAACTGAATCGCACCTTCTCCGATATCCGCCACTATCAAATTCCTGGCGATTCCTAATTGCGGCGCGGCTAAACCGATTCCCGCAAAATGCCGCATTGTAAAAAGCATCTCTTCGAAATTCTTTAATTCCCTATCCGTGACCTTTTCTACGTTAAGGCACTTTTTTCTTAAAATGCCATCCGGATATTTTTTAATTTCTAAGGGTTCCATTTTTCTTGCTTTCTATTAATACCCTCTTTCCGAGAGCCTTGATGATAGAATTGGCAACCTTTTCTCCTGAAAGAAACATCCCTCCGAATATAGGTCCCATTCGATGCCCGCCAAACACGGCATTAACCGCCATTCCTGCTACATAGAGCCCGGGAAAGATCTCCTTTGAATTTTGCACTACCTCCTTCTCTCCCAGATCAGCGTTCAGGGACCTTTCGCGCAAGGGATATTTTTCCACACCGCCCAATTTGCCCTTCAACTTTTCGATCAATGTCCTGCTCACGGCGTGTTCATGCCCGGTAGCGTCGACGACGTATCTTGCCTCGACAGTCAGTGGATCGACATGAAAACCGGCTATTTCAACGGCCGTCCAATTTACAACCAATCCGCTCACTCTGCCCGACCTTACAACTACATCTTCAGCGCTCATAAAATTAAATACCCTGACTCCTTCCCTGCACACGGCCGCAGCGATGGCGGAAACGGCCTCCGGCGCGTCTGCTACCAAATAATGCTTTTCTTTTATCTTGTATCTTATGCTAAATTCGTCAAGCATCCTCCTGGCGTCCTCCTCAACCACTATACTGTTGAACATCATGCCTCCACCCCACATCCCGCCGCCAAGGCTTCCTTTCCTCTCAAACAAGGCTACTTTTATCCCGCGCTTAGCCAGGATATAGCCGCAGATCAATCCTGAGGGGCCTCCTCCTACGATAGCTACCTCACATGAAAGGCTATCCCTGAGTTTCTCATAAAATGAATCCATTATTATCCTGGATATCTTCTTTTCCTCGAGTACCATTTTTCCTCCCGTTACACTTTACCCCTTCTTTTTAAAGTTTCATCATTGCTGATCGGCTTGACTTTTTTCTTTTTGCTGTCGTAGACGCTTATGATCTTCACGTCATTACCACACTCGCGGATAAATAAACGCCTTATTGCATCTAGATCCTTTTTTGGTAACGGTTTTACTCGGCACCGCCTCAGGGGAGTGTTGATCTGGATCTCGTCCGGATTGATTTCCGAGGCGATCCGCGCGATCCCAACGGCATACTTTTTGTTTTTTTCCGTAAACATGGCCTGCAATGCCAGCCTTCCTTTGTAATATTTCCTGAAATCTTTTATTCCTTTAATAATATCTCCGAATCCTACGGTCTTTATCGGCCTATTCATCTCTTTAAGTCCGTTCTGGGAAGAAGCATCGAGCTTGGCAACAACGAAGTCTGCCAGTAACAGGTCTTTTTGCACATCTTTCCTTCCCATCAGGGATGAATTCGTTATGACCGCTATCTTCTCGCCACTTATCCTTTTTACCATCTTTATCATCTGTCCCAGGTTCTTTGCCAGGGTGGGCTCCCCGGCCCCGGAGAAAGTTATATAATCTATCTTCAAGGGCGGCAGCGACTTTAGTTCCCTTATTATTTTTTCAGCGGAAACAAAAGTCTTTCTCTTGTCGGTCAAGAAACTCGTCTTCCCGATCTGGCAGTAAAGGCAGTCAAACGTACAAACTTTGCCTTTATATGAAATCGGGTCTATCCCTAAAGACCTTCCCAGCCGCCATGAAGGAACCGGACCATAAATATAGTTAAATTCGCGCTTTGACATAATCGCCTTTTTTAAAAATACAAATCCCGCTCGCCTTTAGAGATGCGTTCATAATAGTCGCGAAGCGGCAGATACATAAGGGGGTATTTCGTTTTTACTTCGTTTAACTCGGAATCGATCACTCTCGTCCCTGATTGGCGCGTCTTTTCGCTCGCAAAATCGTCAAGCCATTCACGGAACGTAAGGATCGCATTCAACTTGCAAAATACGCCTTCTTTCCCGCTTTTCAAAAGATCCATGATCTTCTTGCCCGTCCTGCCGCAACGGTATCCCGCGGTGCAAAACGACACTATCTGTCCCCTAGCCGCAAACTCGCCTATCACTTCATCCAATGTCCTTGTATCCCCAAGCGTAAACTGCTGGTTGCTTTCCACTTGGGCGCCGTGGTTTTCGCTGTAACCGCCTATGCTTATGCACGAGGAAGCATCTGTCTGCGTACATCCAAGCGGAATTACAGAACGGCGTATCGTTTCGGGTTCACGGGCGGTAATGATCATTCCCGTGTAAGGTATAGCAAGCCGTATCACCGTAACTAGCCTTTTGAAATTAATGTCGTTCACGCGGTATGAAGTATCCTGCACGTAAGGGGCATTCGATGCCGGTTCGATACGGGGAAAAGACACGGTATGCGGGCCTATCCCAAAACGCCCTTCAAGTTCCCTGGCATGGCATAATAAACCCATTACTTCAAACCGCCAATCGTATAATCCGAACAAAGCCCCTATGCCCACGTCATCGATACCGGCTTCAAACGCGCGGTGCATGCAATAAAGCCTCCAACGATAATCGGCTTTTACGGTGCCCCGCGGATGTACTTTTGAATACATTTTATGATTATACGTCTCTTGAAAGACCTGATATGTCCCTATTCCGGCACCGCGCAATAAACGCAAGTCCTCAATATTCATGGGCGAGGCGTTTACATTCACCCGCCGTATTTGGCCATAACCTCTATGCGTTTTTACTTTAACAGAATAAATGGTACGCAGCGTATCTACAATATAATCTGCATCCGATAGCGGATGTTCGCCATAAACCGCGATAATACGCTTATGCCCGATCTTACCGGCAAGGACCTCAGTCTCGGTGCGAATTTCATCCAGCGAAAGCAGCTTCCGGTTAATCAGGCCGTTTTCTCTGCGGAAACCGCAATAAAGGCAGCTATTGACACAAAAACTGCCCGTATAGAACGGCGCAAATGTCACTATCCTGTTATCATACACTTTCTTTTTAACCTGCGCTCCCGCTTCCTCCATCGCTCCCATAAGCTGAGGGTCTTCGACATTAAGCAAGGCCGCTGTTTCATCAAGCGTAAGGGTCTTTATTGACAAGGATTTCGCAAGAATGTCTTTTATCCTGTTTTTGTCGGGATTACGATTTTCCTTGAGCTTCATATCTATGGCACCATCATCTATGAAGTCAATGCCTTTCTTTAAATAGCGGTCGATCTCCTCCTGTTTTATTCGGTCCTTCACCCATTGCTGGATATCTAAATTGTCTTTTTCTTTCAACTTCATTTCAGGAAATCCTCTATGCTCTTCACTATCTTCATGAATGCGCCGGCAGCTTTGGAATTCCGGCCAAAAAAGACAAAAGGTTTTCCCTCATCAGCCATTTCAA
Source organism: Patescibacteria group bacterium (assembly GCA_028710985.1). Lineage (NCBI taxonomy): Bacteria > Patescibacteria group bacterium. The sequence goes on along the minus strand of JAQTTB010000004.1, from coordinate 14,064 downwards.
CCAATGCCCCATCCAGCGGCACCCTGCCTAAAAACGGCACTCCGAGCTCGGCGGCCGCCTTTTCCCCTCCGCCGCGTTTAAATATATCTATCTCATGATTGCAATGCGGACAGGTAAAACCGCTCATATTCTCGATCACACCCAACACCGGTATTTTTAGTTCCTTGGCAAATTTGATGGTCTTCCGCGCGTCCATCACAGCCACTTGCTGAGGAGTCGTAACGATAACCGCTCCGCTAACATTGGGAATAAGCTGACAGGCGCTAAGCGGTTCATCCCCTGTCCCGGGCGGGGAGTCTATGATCAAATAGTCCAGGTCTCCCCAGTTCACGTCGGCTAAGAACTGCCTTATAACCATCGTTTTCATGGGTCCCCGCCAGATGATCGGCCGGTCTGGATCATGTCCGATCAACGCAATACTCACGGCCTTAAGCCTTTCCGATACCTTTACCGGATTGATCCCGGATTCGTGACCGCATAAAGAATAATCTTCGATGCCGAGCATCTTGGCGATATTCGGACCGTGGATATCTATATCCAAGATCCCGATGTTCTTGCCGGATAACGACAAGGTGTAGGCGAGGTTCACTGCGACAGATGTCTTGCCAACACCGCCCTTGCCGCTCATGACAATAATAGCGTGTTTAACTTTTGCCATCTTTTCTTTAAGCCGCTTCTCTTGCTCCCCAAGCTCTTTTTCATCAACATTGTGCATAAAAGTTTTCCTTTTATTGTCTCAATAAATAATCCGCAATTGCCCTATATAGAGTACTTACCGCTAAAATAGAGCAATGCAGGTGGTCTCCCGGTAGATCTTTTAGGTTCCTTATGACCTCGTCTGCCGAAATCGACAACGCTTCATCAATAGTCCTACCATAAGCCAAATGTGCGGCCGTTTCCGCGCAGTCTTTTGTCGCATCGCAGCCTTGAGTAAAATATTTTATCTCGGTAATTACGCTATCTTCGATAACCAGGTAGAATTCCATCTCGTCTCCGCAGGGGCCTTTAAGGTATGCGGAGCTAGTCGGATCATTCATTCTGCCGAAGAATTTATAGGCGCTGATATGTTTATACATAGGCGCGCTCCGCGCTATAATCGGACCTCGGAACACTCCGTGCGGAAACCGGTAATCGCGTCTCGCCGATAAACGCAGTAAAATTACCCATCTTCACCCGCTTTTCGCTCTTCTCATTCGATATAAGATATTGTTTTCCCAAATCTAAATCCTTGATACGGCCCGGATCCTGCGCATAGGCTGAAACAAAATCAATGCCCTTGCGCGTCAAAACAAATACCGGGATCTGTTTGGAAAGCTGCATTATCGCCGAAGGCCCGATCGTCCGGCGGATATCAAGGGAGGCGCAACCCCACACAAGATCAGCATAATCGCGCATAATGGCTATTTTATCTTCAGTGATCCCCGTAGTACACACTACCAATGAAATGATCCTTACACCCTTTTCTTTTTCTAATAAACGCAGTCCCTTTAAATCCCCGGCTGAATAGCCGCTTACGGTCACGGCGATGGTTTTGTATCCTGCTTTTATCGCCTCCTGAACGCCGCGGGCTTGATCGATCAAGGCGTTATTAAAGATCACGCGGCAATCAAATTCCTTAAGCTTTTCAACTATTCCTTCAATAGGGGAAGTAAGTAATAAGTTGTTCATGCGGCCGCCTATGCCCTGAACAACTTCCGGCGTGTCTGTAATGACGGTCCCCGCTCCTTCGCAAACAACAACCGCCACGTCTATCTCTCCCCTTTTTAACGCGAACATGAGCATCTCGGACGCGCCGTATGGTATTGAAAGACCGCCGTATGATAGTTTTCTATCATCGGTGAAAAAACCGTAAGTCTTTATTTTTGTCTCAATCGCGCTTTTTATCGCCTGCTTAACGGCTACTTTATCCTGCCCATTTATACTTCTAAAATCTTTATACAAATATCTTGCCAAAGGACAAAACGTAAGCGTTGGCTCAGTAATATTGATGACTTTCCCATTCGAAATGCTCACGAACGAAGAAAAATATCTTAAAACATGAATATCCCGTTTATTTGAAATATTCATATTTTAATTTTGAAGTTTTTCCCAAACTTCCTTAATTTCATCCTTAACCGGCGTATCCTTATATTCCATGATAGTCTTACCCTCTACCATGGCTTCTACCACCGTTTTATCAAACCTGACTTTGCCGATTAATGAAATCCCGTTTTTTGCGCAATGCTCTTCTATCTTTCCAGACATATCCGGATTTAAATCGTATTTGTTAATTACTAACCGCGAGGGAACCTTAAAATACTTTGTCACCTCTATAACCCTTAACGCATCATGCAGGCCGGATAACGTAGGCTCCGTTACTACTACAGCGCAATCAATACCGGAAAGCGAGGCAATAACAGGGCAACCTATACCCGGAGCGCCGTCAATAATTACCCAATCGCAATTATTCTTCTCTGCCAGTTCTTTTGACTGCTTTCTTACCAACGAAACCAATTTCCCGGAATTTTCCTCGGCAATCCCAAGTTTGGCATGCACCATAGGACCGAACCGGGTATCGGAGATAAACCATTCTCCTGATATACTTTCTTTCATTATTATGGCTTGTGCCGGGCAGATATGACTGCAAAAAGCGCATCCTTCGCAGGACATGGAATCAACTGTGAAATCATCGGTTATCGCCTTAAATCGGCAAACATCGATGCACCGACCGCATTTCTGGCATAATTCCTTGTTTATTACGGCGGTTTTACCGCTTCTAAATTCATGGCGCTCTTTTATGGCCGGTTGCAGTAATAAATGCAAATCGGCGGCGTCAACGTCGCAGTCTGCCATAACTTTATTCTTTGCTAAAGCGGCAAACGCGCCAGTAATTACGGTCTTGCCTGTGCCACCCTTACCGCTGATAACAACTATTTGCCTCATATGATCTTATCCTCGTTATATCTTTCCGTATACATCCTGAGCGGCCAAAATAATAGGATACATAGTAGGCGCGCTGGTTAAATAAGGATGAGTCGCTATTTGCAAAGTTTCTAATTCAGTGCAAGACATGCGTTTCTGGATAGCGATACCTATAACATTGATCATCTGCGCGCAAGACATCCCGCAGCTTACCTGGCCTCCCAAAATAATACCCGACTGCTTGGAAAAGATTAATTTTATCTTTCCCTTGCAAGCCCCCGGTAAAGTTGCAGGATGCTTATCAACTCCGTCTATACTGCCAACAACAATTTCAAATCCTTCATCCCGGGCAGTTTTTTCAGTAAGCCCGGCCGACCCCAGAACCAATCCGTCAATGTACGTTGAATATATCGCGATAGTCCCTTTATTCTCGCGGATTACCTTAATCTGATAAAGATTGGCGCCCGCTATTCTTGCTTCAGCAGTCGCGGTAGAGGCTAACATTACAGGAATTGCCTTGCGGGTATAAAAGTCTCTTTTACAGGAACAATCTCCGATCGCGAAAATATCCGGATCGTTTGATGCGCGCATATATTCATCGGTTAAAATACCCGTACAAGACCCAAGCTCTAATCCCGCATCTACAGCCAGTTTTACATTCGGCTTTGAACCTACGCCGAGGATAACCCCTTCTACTGGAATTTCTTTACCGCCGTTAAACCGCACTCTTTCAACCTTACCTTGACCGGTTATTTCTTCTACCAGGGTATTAGTTAAGACATTAACCCCTTTTTCCTTTAAACGTGCTTCGGCCATCTGTGAAAATTCAGGATCAAACGAATTTGCCAATAAATGCGGCAGCATCTCTACTAAAGTAACCTTTATTCCTTTTAATTTAGAAAGCTCATCGGCAAACTCAACACCGATAAAACCACCTCCGATGACCAAAACATTTTTACAACGTTTAATTTGATTTATAACATCCTTTAAATACCCCATTTCTTTATTTATCGGATATACCCCTTGCTTATCCACCCCTTTTATAGGTAAAATTAGGGGGGTTGAGCCGATCGCTAAAACTAATTTTTCATAAAAATACTTGGTTTTACTGGCTGTTTCTACTATCTTATCCTTACGGTTTACGCTTAGTGCGGCATCAACCACAACCTCAATATTATTCTTTTCCAAAGACGCCATCCCTAATTTATTCTCATCGGGGCTGTTTAAACTGGCAAACATATATGGGATGCCGCAAGGAATAACTCCGTCGGCGATATCTTTCATTACAGTAATACTTTTATTGGGATAGTATTTTCTGGCGGTCATGGCACACGCCACGCCAGCGGGGCCAGCTCCGATTACAAGAACATCGACCTTTTTTACCATCTTTCACTCCTTTTCTGCCAATTCCATAAATACACATTCATTTTCTAAAATATCCTTCTGCTTCTGCATAAACTAATTCATCTATTAATATTTTTGCGTTAGCTTTATAAAAGTGCCCTTCTCTCATTTTAATGTCGCTTCCTTTCACTAATATATCTTTATTAATTAGAATCGGTCTCCTGAAACATATTTTCAATTTTGCTGTTTTCAATTCAAGGTTATATTTCATTTTAAAAAGGTGTATCATGCAGGAATCCAGAATAGCGCTGATAATTCCACCTTGCAGTATGCCATCATAACCCTGAAAATGTTTTGTCAGCTTTGCTTTGCCTGTAATAATTTCGTTATCAAGCAGGGTGAATCTTAATCTAAGTCCATATTTAGATTTAATCCCGCACGCAAAACAATTTTTATGGAAGTTTTCTGTTTTCATCTATGATTTTGTGCGCATTTCTTAGGCATAAATATGATTTATTTGCGCAGGATTCCTTTGCGCCCTCGCATAAAAGCCCGGAGGTTGTCTCTTCGGCCAATTCCATATAGTAGCCGATTTCATTTAAGCGCGCGCCTTTTAAGTATGACAGACCGGCCACCAGGGCGGGAGAGGCCTTACTGGCCAGGCCGCAATAATCTGATAATCTCTCCTTCTTCTGGGTCAGGTATATGACGGTCAAGATGGAAAACAGAAGCCCGGGTAAAATTTTATCCCTTTGTTTTTTGTAGAGTTGATAAAAAGGCAGGGATAAAAATATACCATGGTTTCCTGAGCCGACTATGGTCAATATCTTTATATGTTCACCGCTCATTCTCTTTTTGACAAGTTCATACACAATGTCCGCAATATTACACTGCTTTATATTTCCAAGCGCCATTCCGTTTCCCAACATAAATTCTTTGGCAATTCTTTCAAGCTCTTTACTTCTTTTATTTACGATATCGTAGATTTCTTTTACATTTTTTATTCTATGAACTATCTGCGGCTTTTTACGGTAGAGTGCTTTCCCCTCCAGAAGCACTTTTTCCAGGTTATCATGTCTATCGCGTATGACACTTTTATATAAACCATCGGGAGTTTTTAACTCCGCCCGGATATATATACCCTTTCTATTTAGTACAATAATTTTTAACCAACTTCTTTTTCTTAAAAGTAATTTTGATTTTAATAACTGCTCTTTTGTAATCCCTGAAAAGACATTCAGGGAAATACTTTTGCTGACAATACCAAGCGCCGAAGCCGGATAAATGCCCCGTTCACATATGCCTGGTATTCCAGCCGATTCTGCATTCCTATAAACTTTTTTGCTTAAATACAATTTTGCTTTTATCTTGTTTGGCTTTATTTCTTTGCCATAAAAATGCGAGATGGAGGAAAAAGCAAAAGCGATCGCTGCCGGTTCTGTACATCCAACAACTTCAGTAATTTCACTTTTAACCAATTCGATTATTTTTCTCATAAATTCAAATTTTACTTACCAAATTAAACATATTCCGGAAATTTTTCGTATATTCTTTCTTTCCTGAAACTAACGAAATACCCTTTGAATACAAAACCGCAATTTCTCTATCAAAAGGTATTCGCATTAATACGGGGATTTTGTTCTTACTGCAATATAATTCCACCTTATCATCTCCAAGATCAGAGCGGTTTATCACTACTCCAAAGGGAATATTCAATTTTCTTAACACTTCTACCGCCAGAATCAGGTCATTTAAACCAAAAGGCGTGGGCTCGGTAACTAATATGCAAAAATCACTGCCCTTAACTGAAGCGACCACAGGGCAAGACGTGCCCGGAGGGGCGTCAATAATCACAGTTTTTGTAGGATTGATATGCTCTTTAACCTGGCGGATAAGAGGCGGGGACATTGCTTCGCCAATGTTAAGTTTGCCGTGAATAAACTGGATGCCCTGGGCCTCTCCGATTTCAATTACGCCAATTTCTCTATTTACTTCTTTTATTGCCTTCTCGGGGCAAAGAGCGCTACAAGCGCCGCAGCCATGGCATAGATGTGGAAATATTAAAACGCTGCCCTTTTTCCCGCCGCTCCCCGGTAATACCGCGATGGCGTGATACGCGCAAACCTCCCGGCATTTACCACAATAAGTGCATTTTTCTTCATCAACCTCAGGCACGGGAATACAGGCCGGCTTCTTTGCCTTTATTTGGGGCTTCAGAAATATATGTGCGTTGGGCTCCTCAACGTCGCAGTCGAGGAACTGGACATTTTCTAAGGACAGGGCAAGATTGACCGCAACTGTAGTCTTGCCTGTTCCGCCTTTTCCGCTTGCAATTGAAATAATCATGCCCTAAACACTGCCTCTCTCGGCAACAAGAACACACTGATAAACGCTCTTTGTCTTCTTGACTGAAAAACCTTTTTTTATCAAATACGATTCCGCGTCCGGCAAACTTACCTGCCCAACCTCATGCGTATTACCTTCAAGGCCGTGGATTTTATCCACAACCTTGAAACCTTCTTCCGTAAAATCGGCTAATACGACCTTGCCTTTGGGGGAAAGTATCCGGATGATTTCGTCTATTACTTGATAGGCATTGCGCAGATGGTGCAGGACGTTTACAGAAAATATTACGTCAAAACTACCGTCAGCGAAACTTGTACGTTCACCATTTTCGATCCTGAAATCAACCAATTTCTCAAAACCAAAATACGCAATATTTAGTTTTGCGAAACGCTGTTCCTCCTCTGATATATCAAAGGTAACAAACGAATACCCGTCCTTAGCCAAAGCGAGCGCAAAATGCCCTTTTCCCGTTCCGGCTTCAAGGATTTTACCCAAGAAAGGTTTTGCCTGCTCTAAGATAAAATCCCTTTCCTTGTCTACATCGTAGCCGAAACCTTGGTGAAGCTTCTTTCTTTCAAGATATGTTTTATGATTCTCAAGAACTTCTTTATCCATGATTTAATTCTTATTCTCTTACCATCCTCGCTCCACACTTAGGGCAATTCGTCGAGGAGCAAGGCGTGCCTGCCTGATGGGAAATCTTTGCGCCACAGGCAGGACAAATACAATTTCCTCCCGAGCCTGCACCCTGACGATTTCCGCTGCCTCTACCCATGCCTCTTCCCATTCCTGGGCCTTGGCCTAAAGGGCCAGTTCCATCACCTCTTGGCATATTAATCACCCCCCTAATCGTGCTCTTTAAACGCCTTGTCTTGGACAAGGTCATTCTTCCTGATCCATTCAATAAGCATTGCCGCGTGCTCTTTTTCCTCGTTCATATTGTGCGCGAGTAGTTTCTTGAGCGATTCGTCAGTGGTAGCGTCTATTCTCTCCTGATAAAAATCTATCGCTTCAAGTTCTTCTCGCAGGGATTTTCTTGCTCTTTCCAAATCAACATGCTTAGGATCCATCTTTTCTAACGGTTCAAAGAATGGCATTTTCCTCTCCTCCTTTATTAGCTGTTCTTCCCCGGCATACCGAATTTTGAACCCACGCTTGGAGCATCCGCGGGTTTATATTTCCCGTTTTTATAACCGTCTATCGCCTCCCTTACCGTTCCGGAAACTCCGGTAAATATGCTGATCCCCGCGGCTGATAATACCTGATGCGCATTGGGTCCGACGTTTCCGGTAAGCACAGCTTTAACTTGCTTAGAAGCAACCAGCTGCGCGGATTGGATACCTGCGCCTCCCATGGCTTCATTATTCGGATTTGATATAGCTTCGAATTTCAATGTATCGGTGTCAGCAATGATGAAATACTGGCACCTGCCGAATCTCGGATCTACCTTAGAATCCAAATTTCCGCCTTCTGAAGTAATGCATATTTTCATGATCTAAAACCTCCGATTAATGCTCGCAATCCTCTTTGTGCGGATGGTCGCATTCTGTTTTATCTAATCCATAGCCCTTCCCGACTCCCGGCTTGCAGAGGCTTTCGCCCCCTTTGAGCGTGCCTCCGGCCAGAGATTTTATTACGTCCTCCACAGGTCCGCTTACACCCACTATCGGCTCTATGTTGAATTCCCTGAAAAATTGGTCGGCGCGCATCCCCATGCCTCCGGCTACAATACAATTTACCCCCATTTCATGCAGAAATTTCGGTATAAAACCTGGTTGATGTCCGGGATTAGGGACAACCTCCTTTCCTGTCACTTTTCCGTCTTTGATATCGACGATTGTGAAAAAGGGGCATCTACCGAAGTGCGCGCTTACATTATTCGCTTCTGTCGAGATCGCAACCCGCATTGTTCCTCCTTATGAGATGGGAAGGGCCAAACAACACGGCCCCTCCCACCCGTGCTTTTTATCGTTTACTTCTTTTCCAGCAAAGCCAAGCGTTTTTGGATATCTTCCAGTTCCGCTTTAAGCTGGCCGAACTCCGAAGATCCCACCGTGTCCCTCTGCCAACCCGTAAGGCCGGTTGTGTAATATTGGTTGCGACGGCCTCTTCCGCCGCGGCCTAAAAACCTCCCTGCAGGCCAAGCGGTTCCGGATGCGGGAACCACGCAATAACCCCTACCTCCACCCGTCATAGGCCCTTCTCCCCTTGGTCCTGTTCCGTCAAAACCTGGCATAGCTACCACCTTCCTTTCTGTTAATGGAAATCATTTTCATTATAAGAGAAAAAAATATAACTCTTATCTTTTACCATTACATCGCTCACATAAACCGTAAAACTGTATGAGGTGATTGGTGATCTTAAAGTTGTATTTCTTGGAGAGGCCGTTCTCCGTTTGCTTGAGAAGCTCTACTTCCTCATTGATAAAATCAGTATAGTCAATTACCTTGTTACAATTTGTACAGACCAAATGGTGGTGGTGATGGGCGCCCTTCGGCCCCTCTGCTAATTCATAGCGCGCCCTTCCATCCCCGAAATCAAGCTTATATACCATACCGAGATCAGACAACACGTCTAATGTCCTATAAATCGTGGTAAGCCCAACGTTAGGATACTTGGGATGAATCTTCATATATATATCTTCGGCGCTCAAGTGGCCTTCTGATTTAGATAGGATATCAAGGATGGCCTCCCTGCCCGCAGTAAGCCTGTATCCGCATCCCCTGAATTTCCCATGCCACCATCCCTGCTCGTGAAAATTGCCTCTTGACATACTCCTCCTTAGTGATAATGATTTCCATTTCTAAATATACAGTATAACATTATTCTTGTCAAGCTTTATTATTTAGAAGCATCTCTGCGAAATAACTAAGCCCGACTTGCAATCTTTTACTTTTCTGTTACAATTCTAAAAACTATATCAAGTTCAAATTGTAATTCGCTTTTCCTAAAATTATCCGGGAACGGCAAAAATGGGCTCGCCCTCTTAACTGCATCCATAGCCTCTGTATCGAGTTCATCTATTCCCGATGAACCCAGAAGCCGGACATCTTTGATCTCCCCGGAAGACAGGAGTTTGAAAGAAATCCTCGTCGCGCCTTCGCGCCCAAGCCGCAGCGCCCAGCGAGGATACCTTTTTTCCCGCTGAATTTTTTGTTTAACGCTGTCTTGATAACGTAAAATAGATTCTTTAATTACATCTTTGCTTTTTATAATATCTTGCATCGGTTGTTCTTCCTTGACAGGCTCTTCGATCTTTTTTTCCTGGGCCACCCGGTATTTCTCCGGAAGATATTCCGGTTTCTCAGTTCTTAACTCCACTTCGATAGGCTTTTTGACCTCCGCATTCTTGATCCTGACCGCATCGGAACTTATCAGCCAAGAATGGAGCGCGCAAGATAAAATAAAACTCGCATATAAAGGATTAATTCTTCCCATCGTCAGTCTGTGTGGCTATAATCAAATTCTGGGCTTCGGCTTGCTTGGCCGCATCCATAATCTTGACAGCCAAACCTAAATCCACCTTTTCATCGGCCTTTATGACCACCGCACGCGAACCTGATCTGCTTATTGATGCCTTCAGGTTCTCCGTTAAATTATCTAACTGGACCTTCTCATTATTCAAATATATCTCTCCATCTTTTTTGATAAAAATAATGTTCTTATCCTGTTTCTGGCTTGGCGCGTGTTTTGATTCCGGTAATTTGATATTGAACCCGCGGCTAGAGACAAAATGCGAGGAAAGAATAAAGAAAATAAGGAGCAAAAATACCATATCGATAAGAGGAGTCATATTTAAATCCGACTCCGGTTTTTTCCGCCTTTCAAAATCTAATTCCGTCATCATAGATCCCCTTATTTAATGAATATTAAACACATCTGAGGCGATATTCTTCATCTCAATCGCCCTATTATCAACTATCCCTTCAAAATAATGATAAAAAATAAGCGTGGGAATGGCTACGAACAAGCCGGCGGCAGTGGTCAAAAGCGCCTCCCAAATGCCTCCGGCCAGCACTGCGACTTCGGCGATCCCCCCGATCCTCTCGATCTTCATGAACGTCTGTATCATGCCCGTGACTGTCCCCGTAAGCCCGAGAAGGGTAGAAATATTCCCGATCACGGAAAGGACGCGCAGGCGCCTATCCGCCTGTTGGAGCTCTCTTGAGCCGGCCCGGCGAAAAATCTTTTGCTTTTCTTCAACCGGTTGGCTCATAACCTTTATCCCCACACATAAGAATCGCCCTAAAAAACTATTATCATTATCCGCTACGGCAGCTGCTTCCTCGGCTTTATTGCTTTTTAGTAAAAGATGCACCCGCTCGGACAAATTACCGCTTTTAGGCCGCGTTTTGCTGAAATAGTATAACCTCTCCAGAATAATGGTCAAAGATACGATCGAACATAAGGCAATCGGCCACATGAGAAACCCGCCCTTGATAAATAAACTATGCATCTTTTACTCCTCCGTTTTATTAGAAATTGTATGAAAGGCTTCCGTAAATAAACCTCCCAGGTTCATCGACTATCTTCACATTCGACCCACCCGGGTCTGTCGGATCGTACTCGTAGGAATTGGCAACCGCGTATCTCTTATCGAACATATTGTCGATACCGAAGTTTAAACCGAGCCCGTTAAGCAAAGACAGCTCCCCCTTCTTCTCCGCAAACTGATATCCCGCCCTGAAATTAAGCACGTCCCAGCCCTTAAGGGGCGTTTCTCCGGCGTCGCGGTCGACATCTTTGCTTCGCTCCGAGTGCACCCACTCATATACCGCGAAGAAACCGTGCTTGTCATAATTCAAGGCCAGCTTTGCCTTCAGCGGGCAGATTTCGGCAAGGTTTTTGTCGTTGTTATTTTCAGGTTGGGCGAGCTTCTTACCCCGCTGGTATGCCACTCCGCCTTCAAGGGCAAAACCATACGCCAGATCAAAAGCAGCGGTGGCATCTCCGCCTACTAAGTATGCGTCGATATTCGTGTATGTCCTGACGCCGTTTGATTTTTGCTCCTGGTAAATAAAATCGCTTAAATAGCTGTAGAATCCCTTTGCCCTGAACTTCAGGCGTTCCATAAATTTCGTTTCAAACCCGAGGTCGGTTTCAATATTGCGCGACGGCTTAAGATCGGGGTTGCCGTAATAGGCTGTCCCTTCCTGGACGTAGCGTTCCACGGTAGTAGGCGTACGGTTAGTCAAGCCTACGCCGCCGAACAAATTCGTGTCGTCCTTCAGGAAATACTTCAAGAATACGTTCGCGCTGGGAAAAACATCGGTCTGCGCGTTCTTGTCGGTCATCGCTTTACTGAACTTCAAGTCCTCCTGAGCCTTGGTGTAAAATGCATCCGCTCGTAATCCGGCTGTTACCGATAACTTCCCGATATCCCGCTCGGTTTTTAAATAAGCGCCAAAATCAAGTTCGTCAACATCCGGAAAGAGCTCACCGTTTACTATCTTTCCCGTATCTCTGTCTATAATATCGCCATACCAATTACGATAATAAAAATCGGCTCCATACGTTAACAGCCCTATACCTGAGGCGGCTTTATTTTCAATTTGAGTCCCCGCAATATAAGAAACCGCCTCGATCCTTCTCTTGTTGATCACGCCGGGGCCGGTCCTGTATTTCCCGTACGGGTAATGTTCGATGCGGTTGTAATAAGCTGAGATCCCGAGTTGTTCAGATATGGGGCTTAAATTGTCTATAGTATATTCGACCTTATTAAGATATGTCTTTTCTTTCTCCGTATCCATAGCGACGCGGGGAGTCAGGATATCGTGCGCTTCGCCATAGGAAGACGAAAAAGAAAGCTTTTGGCTGTCTGATGGCTTTATTAGCGCTTTGCCCCAAATATCATGCTTCTTAAATGCGTCGAGATCTTTCCCCTCGTCGTTATAATTCGGATTAAAACTGCTCAGCTTGTTACCCGCGCCGTCCTTGTATTGCCCGGACTCGGAATAATTATATCCTAAAAGGCCGTCTATTTTTTTGCTTCCCCCTGAAACGAACCCGCCTTGGCTCAAATACCCGAATGAGCCGAACTTGGAAAGGACCTCTCCGTGAAAACCTTCCCGGGGATCCTTCGTAATGACGTTAATGCTGCCGCCAAGAGCTCCGGGGACGCTTACATCGTAAGGACCTTCTTTGACTTCAATTTTCTGTATAGTCAATAAGTTGATGTGGGAAAGAGGCGGATCCTTGCGGCTTCCGCAGGAGCCTTCGATAAGCGTATCGTCCTGCGCAAAACGCAAATTGCTTTTTGTAAACCCTCTTAAACCCACCTCGTTCCCGTATCCGCTCTTGCGGACCATTGAGGCCTCGATCATCTCATCCGATAGGATCTCTGCGAGGTCAACGACCTTATGGGACTTGAGCGTCTTTTGGCTGATCTTCCTCTTCTCTTCTATGTTCAAAGCGGCATTATCTTCTTCATCATCCGAAACCACTACCTGTCCAAGATCAAAAACGGTTGTCTGGGCATACGCAGGAACCAGATAACTCATATGGACAGCTAATGATAGCGCAACCATAAATAATAATATTCTTTTAGAGAACATCTTGCTCTTCCTCCGGGATTATAATGAATAATAAGAGTTTAAATAGATTAGACGGCAGAAAGAAGGAGCTCTGGAGGCGCTCGGGAGATATTGGCGGGAAGTGAAAACTTGATTAATGGGTTGCGGGGTAAGGCGACGATTAAGTTTACAATGCGGAATATAACACGAAATACAGCCGCCGCAAATAACACAACCGCTGCGGCATAATGCAGCCAAAGGCAGATAGGGCAATCATGCCCATCATCACCATCATGATGTATGGCGTGCGAAAGCGGATGTAATATTGCTATTCCAAGGAAAATAGCAAAAACAAACAACAATAAAACAGACGCTTTCTTCCTCATTTGCACTTTGAGCACAATCCTTCTATTTGAAGCTGGTGTGCCTCAACTTTTGCGTTAAGCTTATTCTCAATAAATCGTGAAATCCCTTTAAAATTGCAGAATTCCACTTCCTCAACTTTTCTGCATTTACGGCAGGTGAAATGATGGTGGTGTTCATTAGGCAGGGTGCAAAGCGCATACCGCAGCTGGCGATCCTCTGATAAAGACTCTACCAGAATACCGGCATTCTTAAACTCGGCAAGTATCCTATATACGGTCGGAAACCCTATTGTCGAGAGTTTCTTCTTCAACTTAGTATGCACATCATACGGCGACATATGAGAACTACATCTCATGAAGACATCGATAACTGCCTTTCGCCTGGGGGTCACCTTTAAATGATTGTCCTTTAAAACTTGGAGATACGATTGCATGGTTCCCTCATAAATAGAAATGATTTCTATTTATACCGTAAACCATACTTTTTGTCAAGAGGTATCCCCTGTCAGGACCGGCAGAAATATTCCACAAGGGGACGACCTCTTTGTTTACGGCTCTTTGGATTTTTGAAAGGTGACTCTCGTGAGGACCCCCAG
>JAQTTB010000003.1 GCA_028710985.1 Patescibacteria group bacterium | reverse complement strand
ATGAAATCAGGCAAATACTGGGACGCGGCGATCAACCCCATCGTGCATCTTAACTGCACGTGCGAGGTCAGGGATTGTTGGGCAAAGAACATACTAAAGCGGTTCCACCCTTATTTGAAGCCGGGGGAGGTGATTATCAAGGATGTCAATATACCTCTCCGAGGCAAACCAAAAGTATATGCCCTTAATTGGCTGGCTGATATTGCCCATCCGAGCGTAAATCCATCAGATGTTCAAGAAGCAATATCTTTCTTGGGCGTACCATATAGGGAGTATCCGCATATATTTCTTGTACTGACTAAATGGCCGGAATATTTAAGGGACAGCATTGAGGATATTAGACCCTTTCCTAATTTCTACCTTGGCACCTCCGTCTCCGACCAGGCGACGGCGGATGCACGGATTCCCCATTTGATGAAGTTTGCCGATAAGGGCTGGAAAACATGGTTGTCGATTGAACCATGCTTGGGGCCGGTTATTCTGGAAGACGAATGGTTGTCGAAATTGAATCAGGTCATCGTCGGCGGGGAGACGGGGAAACAGGCCAGACCTTTATGGCCTTGGTGGGTGATGCCCGTCCGAGATAAATGCAGACAGTTCGGAGTGCCCTTCTATTTTAAGTCCTGGGGCACATGGGAACTTACGTGCAGTTTTTATGGCGTCGATGATGAGATAAAGGAAAGGGCGCTTGATAAGCCTCATCTCTTGATGAACGAGGGGAAGATATGGAGAATCGAAGATGGCCAGCCGCCTACGTGGACGGTGATTTATAACCGTGCTACTGACCGCATATTTGATGACCACGAATATAACGAACTGGCGTGGAGGAAGGCATGAGAATACCGCAGACGATTACCATTGACGGCGAGGCGAGGCTGTCGCATTCGTTTTCGCTGTATCTCATCAGAATCGACGGGCGGCCGATCTGGTTACAGGGCAGAATGTTTTATTACTTTTTGCGCCTGGTCTGGGGCTGGCATAAATTCGGTGCCGAGGGAATCCATATTCTCGACATTGAACCCGGGTACAATCAGCATCGTTACGTTTATCGCCTGCGACAGGCCATCGCCCGCATTTATCCCGGCTGGCCTATAGTCAGCAATAATCAGAAGAAGCGATATACCTTGATCGTGAACGGCAAAACGATATTCGCTTACAATTATGATAATCTGACCGGATTCGACGACACGAGGATTCGGCGGATGGTGGAGGATTTAAGATTGGCAGGGAGGAACGATTTATGTGGCAATCCATCACCTATAAAGTAAACCGGGTCGTCATGTGGGGGCTGATTGCACTATGCCTGTTGGAGGCTGGATGGATTATGACCCTGATATGGAAGGCTAATTATTACGGGAGTCGGATGGAGTATTATCAGGAGCAATATGAATTGTGCGCCGGGGTGAAGAAGGCCGTGGATTCGGCAAAGAGCGAAGGGGAATAATATGATCCATCTGAACGGAACGGATTCCGAGGGAAAGCTTAAGGTAATAGGAAAGAACGATGAATCCACTCGATAAATACATCTACTACAAGGAGCCGGCAGGGGTCATCTATTGTGGTGACTGCCTCGAAATCCTGCCCCTGATAACCGAAAAAGTGGACTTGGTGCTGACCGACCCGCCATATGGGATAGGTGAAATACGAAAAGGTTCGATAAGTAATAGTCGCCTACATAAAAATAGATATACGCGATTTAAGGATACACAAGATTATGTTATAAATAATTGCGTGCCCGCCATTAGATTGTGTATTAAAATGGGACAGCGTGTGATTCTGACGCCTGGTTTCATTAATGTAAATAATTATCCACCATCGGATGCGATGGGATGTTTTTATATGCCCGCATCGGTAGGTGTTCATTTATGGGGTAGGGGAGATTTTCAGCCAATATTATATTATGGAAAACCATACGATGTCGGCAAATCAATTCATAGTTGTTCTTATCAAGTAACAGAGGCAGAACCGGATAATGGTCATCCGTATAGGGGAAAAGTATTGTGAGATTGCCAAACAAAGACTCGCACAGGAGATACTTCTATGATCTTAAAATATTTGTTGACATTGATTATTGAATATAATATCGTGGTATTGTGCAAAACCAATTTACCATAAACAGATAGTGCGGCACCTGGGCCAAAGGCGGCGAACCTCCGGGTTTTGCACACGCCGCCGGCGGCCTGGGGCCGTTTAATAGGTCTTTATGGCGGACTCTAATTCATATCGGCGGCGGCGAAAAATGGCCGGGCAATTCACGATTGAAACAATAGACTTTTGGTGGAATGATGATCGGATTTGTAACGAAAAGGCGGCGGTGAAATCCTTCTATTTTTATGCTTGTCAAGCGGCCCTGGCATGTAAGCGGGAAGTGCTCCCCAACCACAAAAATGTTGCAAATTTGTCCCGTCGTAGCGGCCAAGATACAAGGTCTGGCCAAAACAGCGTGGCAAAATTGCGACAAAATTGCTTGTTAGAAATAAGCGATGATGGCCGTATAATCGTATGCGGTATAACGGATAGATATCCAGAAATTGAATGGATAAGGGAGGATATAACATACCAAAATGGTCGCCAATATGTCAGTAAAATGTCACACAGAGCAGAGTATAGAAGAGAAGAGAAGAGAATATCCCCCCCTACCCCCCCAAGGGGGAATTTAGCTAACGCTTCTTCAGGAATCAGGAATCAGGAACCGGATCAGGACGGGAAATCCAAACCCCGGTTTGGAATCCCATCCGTTTTCATCGACCGGAATAAAAAAGTGCAAATAATCGAACCCTCGGACGAACTCCTCAAAAAAGCCGAAATCATATCCGACCGATATCCCCACCAGATTATTTTTAATAAAACCGGCCCCGGCTATAAAGTCGATTTTGAGAAAAAATTACCCTGGGCCAAAGCCATCGAAGCCCTGCTTATCGAATGCGGATATCCCGCCGGTATCATGCAACCGATTATCGACGAATGTGAAAAGGAGTTGAAAAATGATAAAGGAAATTAGAGAGGTGGCCGACCCGATGCTCTGCGCTATTGATAGTGCAATATGGAAAACGGATAAATTATTATCCACTGACGACCGTAAAGCGTATCGCACTACCAGGGAATACAACGACCTCATGAAAGCGCGATCCCTGCTCAATGCACTGTGTATACTGCCTGAAGAAATTCAGCGACAGATGGTGTCAGTCGATTCCCATTACGAAAAAATGTTTCTGATGAACTATCAAAAATTCCTCGATAATCACGCCGATGATAATCCGGCGGTAATACCCTGGAGTTTGCTTCACGAGGCGAATATTTGCGCGGAGGCGATAGAAAAAATCAACTGCGAACTTACCGTCATTCAGGATATGGCGCGAGATATCCATCGGGATAAGGCATTGTTCCAAGCCAATATCAGAAAAACACTTAAGGCTATTGCCGGGGGTGCCACTATCGTCGTTATAAGCCTGATTGGGCGCAATTTGGGATAGGTAATAAAAAATCTTCTTGCTTTTTGCATAAAACTTTATTACCCCTTAACCCGCGAAAGGAGATAGCCGCGTTAGGCTTATTGACATTTAACTGGGCGCAATAAAAAATAAATTAGACGAACTGCACAAGCAGTGGATCGTTCGGCGTCTTGCTGAAGCCGTCTTCGAGCCGATAGAGTTAAAGGCTATCGCCCGCGAGTTCAATCAAAAATTCGGGTTCTCAATCGAAATTCCAAACATCGCATATTACAAACGCGAATACCGCAAAGCCATCCTCGACGAAGTAGTCAAAATTAATTCCGATATTCTCGAAAATACCCCAATAGCCCAGAAGGGCTGGCGGATTAACGAAATCCAGAATCTCTATCGCAAAAATAAAAAAGCATATATCCGGGCGCAGTTACTCCGGGCGGCGCAGTCCGAGACAAATAGCATCGGCGACCGCCTCGTCGCGGCCCTGAGTAAGACCGGAAATACTTATATCACGTCAGTGGAGATAAATAATTTTGCCGACCGTACAGACGAACAACTCAAATCCCGAACGGGCGACCTTGCTCGGATATTTGGTCGAATCAGCCGGGATAATTGAACGCCTCGAACCGGAACTGGCGATTGCCCTGTTTCAGCATCGTTCGACGCGCGGCGAGGATATGACCCTCGGCGACAAGCCGTGGTTGCTCGATATCTACCGCGACCACTCCCCCCTTATGGTCATTATCAAGTCGGTGCAGTGCGGCGTTACGGAATATGCCATCGTCAAACTAATGCAGAAACTACGTATGGGCCGCTCGGTCTTATACGTCCTGCCGACCCTCGAAGTCCGCAACGATGTCGTCAATAACCGTATCGACCGGCTCTTGTCCGACGTGCCCTTTTACAAGGCAGGGTGCATCGGCACCGACAATACCGGGCTGAAATTCATTTTCAACGGCGTGGTCAAGTTCGTCGGTTCCAACGTGCGGATGGGTTTCAAGGAATTTCCCGCCGATGATTTGATCGTCGATGAATTCGACGAATGCGATCAGGATAATCTGGCAATGGCCTATGACCGTCTGGCCTCGGCCAAGAATCCGACTATCCTCAAGATTGCTAATCCGACCGTATCCGGTTGTGGTATCCATGCCGAATACGAAAAGTCCGATAAAAAAGAATGGCATATCAAGTGCCCGGCCTGCAACGAATGGCAACCACTCGACTGGTTCGTCAATTTCGTGCATAAGACCGACGATAACTCCTACCTTCCGGTAGGCTTTTCTTCTCTGTCTTCCCTTGAGTCTGTGCTGTTTGCGGTGCCCGGCGGTGATGGATTCCCTCCCCATTGCCGCCGGTGTAATAAGCCTCTCGACCGCCATAGCGTCGGGCAATGGGTGGCCGAACAATCCGGCTGTCAAACATCGGGCTATCATATCAGCAAACTGTTCACGAATCAGATTACGACCGACGAACTCTGGCGGCGGTTTCAGGAAGCCTTGATCAATCAGACCAAGAAGCAACTCTTTTACAATTCCGAGTTGGGTCTGCCCTACACCGGCGAGGGCGATCAACTGACCTTTACCGACTTGGATAAGTGCAAAGGCGATTATCTCATGGGGCCGACAGCCTCATGGTCGGTTATGGGCGTGGACGTGGGGGCCGTCTTGCACGTAGCCATTGATGATTTTGTCGAGAATCGCAGACGGGCGTTATTCCGGGGCATCGTGCCCGATTGGGAAGAACTTGAACGAGTGAGACAGCGGTTCAATTCTTGCGTCGGGGTCATTGATGCTCTGCCTGAAATTCACAAGGCGCGGGAATACGCCAAGAAGCACGGACGCTTCTTTGTCTGCGAATATACCAAAGAAGGCAGGACGGGCGGCGATATCATCAACCGGGACGACCATATTCTGAAAGCCAATCGCACCGAATCGCTTGATGATATGGTGGCGGGCATCCTGTCCCAGCGGGTCATGTATCCGAAGAATGTCCGCTCGCTTGGTAACGGTGATTTCGCCCGGCACATGATGGCCTCCACCCGGGTACTGGATATGAAGCGTAAGCCGGTGCCGGTGTTCGTCTGGACAGAGGGCGGACAGCCCGACCACTTCTTCCACGCGGAAAACTATGTTCACATGGCGGCCAAGATAGCGGGCTGGGGCCGGTCTGCTTACGAAGTAAAATGGGCGTGAATATGAATATCATTAATCGCATAATGCAACGGTTGGCGGGGCACAAGGCAAACGATGGCGAGGTGCATCAAACCATCGTCTATGTCGGCGGTCGTCCCGTCATATTCACGGGCGAGGTATTCGATATCAATCAGGCCGACCGCATTGATATCAACGTCGCTATCGCCATGCGCCTTATCCTGAACTGCATCGGCGGCCTGCCATTGTCGGTTAAGGTTAAGACTGTTGCCGAAGGCAAAGAGGTATTCGAGGACGACGAAGGGCATCCGGCCAACGCCATAATCAATAAGCCGAATACCTTTCATTCGCAAAGAGAAATTATCGTCCACATGGTGCAATCGTTACTCCTGACCGGCAACGCTTATCTGATTCTCGATAAATTCTCGACGGATGGCAATGCCTTCGAACTCTGGCCGCAATTACCCTGGATGATGGATGTTCTGCGCGACAAAGTGAGCGGCAAGGCGACGGGGTATGTGTTCGATCCGATGCAACGGAAAATATTCTATCCCTTCGAGGCTATAGTCCATGCCCGCAATTATCACATGAGCGACCCCTTCAAGGGGGTTAATCCTTTACGGCCCGCGCAGGAGATAATCCGCACCGACCAGTATGCGATTGATTATAATAAACAATGGTTCGAGAATCATGCCGTGCCGGAAATATTCTTCAAGAATTCCAATACCTTCCCGACCGAAGAAGACGAAAAGCGATTTCTGAAATCCCTCGAAGAAAGACATAGGGGGTCGAAGCGGCAACATCGGGCAGGCGTTCTACCGCCGGGCGTGGAGCCGGTGCCGATAGTGCAGTCCTTCCGCGACATGATGTATATCGAGGGCCTGAAACTTAATCGTGAGCAAATCTTGGGATACTTCGGCGTCCCGCCGTCCGAGGCCGGGGTTCTCGAATTCGCATCTTACGCCAACGCCATGATTCAAAAGCGGTCGTGGTGGGAAAATACTCTGATTCCCATTTGCGGGATTATCGAAGAAGCCTATAACACGCAACTGATATGGCGCCACTTCGACGAAGAACACTCCCTCAAGTTTAATTATACCGGCGTCAAGGCCCTGCAGGATGACCGGGTGCAACTGGCGACTTATCTGGGCACGCTGGTAACTGCCGGGGTGATGACACCTAATGAAGCGCGTAAGGAAGTCGGCCTGGCCCCGGCGGATAACAATCCCGCCGCCGATGAATTGCGGTCGATTGCACCGTCCGGTTTCAGTGATAATACCGATGACGAGGATTTGGACAACGAACCGAGGGGGGATGATGAAAAGACCTTTCCCGCCCCGGAAGGTCAAAATAAGGCGGAAAGAAACCGCACGTCCCCCCGCTATAAAAAATGGCAACGGTTCGATAAGCGCGTGCGGCGTGAAGAGCGCGCCTTCGCCAAAGTCATGGCCGCCTATTTCACGAAACAGCGTGATCGCGTAATCACCGCCCTGAACAGCATTACGCAAAACGGAATATTTCTGAATTCCTGGCTGTTTCAAATAGACTGCGAATTCAAGGCGGGCAAGCAGGATGATGCCGAAAACGAATCGTCGAAAATATTCAATCGGGGCACCGAGAACCAAATCTTACGCACCGACGGCGGACAGTACGTTCGCAAAACGGTTTATGAGTCGGGGCAGGCGGCAATGGACGAATTGGGGTTTGGCCTCAATTTCAATATTAACAATCCCAACGTACGGCAGAGTATCGAATTACTGATGAATCGCATCGAAACGATTAACGATAAATCTTACGAAAAAATAAAACAATTATTGCAGGAAGCGTATGAACAAGGCTGGTCGGCGAAGGAATTGGAAAAGAATATCCGGGACACCTATGCCCGATGGATAAAGGGCGATACCGTCACGCAGGCGCGCGCCATGACTATTGCCCGGACGGAAATGGCCTCGGCGGTCAATGGCGGCACCGTTATGGGTTACGGTCAGGCGGGCATTGAAGAAAAAGAATGGCTGGCGACTATCGACGGGGATACGCGCGAAAGCCACATGGCGGCTGATGGCCAGAAGGTCGGGATAAATAATAATTTCGATATCGGCGGTGTGGCCCTGCGTTATCCCGGTGATCCTGCCGGGCCGCCCGAAGAAACCATAAATTGCAGATGCACTGTTATGCCGGTGATAAAATAACCATCCGGGGCGAAGGAGTATTTTGTAATGTTGAAACGATTGTCCGTAATTGCGCTGGTGGCCTTCATCGCCCTCTTGGTATCCCTGACGGCCAGTGATAAGGGAATCACGGGTGACGGCTCGCGCTATTCCAATAGTTACGTGTCGAGCAAAGCCGTCGATACCACGGCGGCCCGAACGACCCAGACCGATTCACTGGTCGGCACCGGATTAGCACCGTTATTTTACTTTAACGACTTATTCGGGGCTACCGATGTCGAGGGAATATTCAGTTGCTATATCAGCAAACTCGATACCGGGTCGGCGGCCAATGATTACGCCGACACCTCGAAAGATTCGGTGGTCTGGTATATTTATACGGCCTGGAATAATCCCTATCGCAATTATGAAAAACTGATATGCACTTTGACCTTCGCCAATCCGGGCGTGGGCGTCGCCAAGATTCAGACGCGATATTTCGACTTCCCCGATGACAGCGTGTTGGGTGATGTCATTTATGGGCGGCTCTTGATGATCATGAACGATTCGGATTATACCGTGGCGCGTAATGCCGGGAAAATATATTACACCAACGCCGTGGTTTTGAACGCGAGGTAAAGCGATTATTCCGGGGCGAGGAAGAATTAGAATTGGATATTCCGAAAGACATAAAGGCGGAGTGGCAGGCGTGCATTAAGTCCTGGCCCGTGGCCGGCTCGGAATTCAAACTGGCCGATCAGCCCGACGGTTCCCTCATAATCGAGGGTTGGGTATCGACCAAGAGTCCCGACTATATCGGCGACGTAATCGAACCCGATGCCTTCGCTCCCGTTATACAAAAGTATCTCCAGAAGCCGATATTGCTGTTTATGCACAATATCAGCGACCTGCCCATCGGGAAAACGCTCGCACTGGATATCATTCCCGATAAGGGCCTCTGGGGTAAGGTGCAAATTCTTCCGACGAAAGACCGTGGCCAGGATATCATCACGCTGGTAAAGAATGCGGTATTGAATTCGTTTTCCTTCGCCTTCATTCCCGAAACGACGCAACCGTTGGATAACGGCGGGCGCCTTGTCACTAAATTGAAAATGCTCATCGAGGTTTCCGTCGTCAATCTGGGCATGAACGAGGAAGCGATATTCCAAATCGCAAAAGCCAAAAATCTGGAATTGAAATCATTCAAAAATAATCCGTCGCCGGGCGGGGCGGCATATCCAAAAGGAGACCATGAGATGGAACCTGATGCCATCAAAAAAGAAATTAATGCCGCCCTTACTCCCATCGAGGTGACGGTCAAAGAAGTCAAAAATGAAGTGGCGACAGTCGCCGGGCTTCAAAAGCAACTGACCGACCGGCTGGATCGAACCGAGTCCGAGAAAAAGGAATTCGTCGATAAAATCTTCAAGGATTTTACCAACGCCGTTCAGCAGTTGAACGAGGCTATCAAGGCCAACCAATCGTCCAAAATCCTCTACGGCAACCTGAATCAGTCGCCCTATGACATCAAGCAGTTGATGGTCATGGACGATACCCGGTTGAAGCGCGTCTTCACGCAGGAGAAGTTCCAGAACGTCGATGAACTTCGTCGGATGAACGATATGCTCCTGCTTGTCGATGCCATGAAAATCAAGTCGGGCGACGCCTCTTATGCCAGCCTGCCCCGCGAGAAACGTCTACAAACCCTCCAGTCCTTCAAGGAATTCGAGGTCATGGCGAAGGCAATGGATACCGCGACCTCCAACGAAGGCTCGCAATATCTGCCCGTTGGGTATTCCTCGCGTCTGATTAACATGGTGCGCCAGAATCTTGTTGTGGCGGCTATGCACCCGTCGTTCCCGATGACCGAAGCCAGCCAGGTTCTGCCGGTCGAAGGGGCCGATACTCTGGCCACTCGTGCGGCCCAGACTACGGCGGTTATCAGTGCGTTCAATAGCACGGAGCAAACCCCCGGTTCGGCCAACGTGACCTTCACTGCCGAGAAATTGCGGGGCCGGACGCAGTTTTCGGGTGAGGCTGATGAAGACCTTATCGTTTCGATGTTCGATTATATCTCGATGAAGGTCTCCCGTTCGATTGCCCGCGCCGTGGATAAAGCAACTATTTCCGGGGACGATGCCGCCGGGACGAGTTATGACACCGGCGATATTCCCGGTGCGACCGATGCCCGGTATTGTTGGAATGGATATCGTCAATTATGCCAGGCGGCAAACAAGGTTGACCTGTCCACGTTCAGCCCTACCAACCTGAATGCGCTCCGGGCCAAGTGCGGCAAATATGCCGCCGCCCCGCAGGATTGGTTCTGGCTGACCAGCCTGACGACCTACCTTCTGCGCTTCCTCGACCCGACGCAAATGAAAAACGTTATGACCATTGATAAGTACGGCCCGTCGGCTGTGGTTGTAACGGGTGAACTGGCCAAATATATGGGGGCCTCTATCCTGCAAAGCGAATTCGTCCTCGATACCTACAATGCCGCAGGTATCTACGACGGCACTACTATGACCAAGAGTATCGTGCTTTGCGTCAACCGTTCGGCCTTCATGTACGGTATCTGGAAAGACCTGACAATGGAAATCATCCGCGATGCGATTAACGATGTCTACGATATCATCGCCTATCACCGCCTTGATTTCCAACCCGTCTTTACGGCCTCTGCGGAAGATATCGTCAGTATCGGATATGACGTCGCCACGTCATAGTTGGGCGTCTGTACGGAAGGGCGGGCCTTTAACAGGGTTCGCCCTTTGAAAAAAGGAGATATGAGGATTATGAAACTGAAATTCAAAAAGACCAAGACCCTGACCATGTATTCCGGGGATGGCTATCGCCTCCTGCCGGGCGATATCGTGGATTTCTCCGATGAAAAGGGAAAGCAGTTATTGGCCGACCTGCCGGATAATTTCGAGCCGGAATCGTCCGACGATTTCTCCGATGAAAAGGGAAAGCAGTTATTGGCCGACCTGCCGGATAATTTCGAGCCGGAATCGTCCGACGATTTCTCCGATGAAAAGGCCATGAATGAAACCGATGCCGAAAATAAAGGATTCGGCGAAAGCGATACCGGCAAGAAGCGGAAAAGATAATGAGCCTCGATACTACCCTGGCATTGGTTACGCTGGACGAAGCCCGGCGATATCTGGAGATTCCAGAAGATGATGTTTCGCATGATGTCATGCTGGAATATCTAATCAATGCCGCCTCGCAGTTTATCGCCGACCATTGCCGCCGGAAATTCATAACCCCGACGACGGCTTATGACGAATACTTCGAGGGCGACGGCACTGAATCGCATTACACCAAGTATGCGCCCCTGACCACGACCATTGCGAATATTTATTATTGGGATGGAATGACGTGGCAGAATCTTACGGGTACGACCTTTGCCCAGGATAACGATAGCGGTAAACTATTCTTCACGGACGGCGGTATCTTTTCCCTGCGGACGCATCGGAGTTATAAGATATCCTACAAATACGGATATGCCGTTGCCGTCGTGCCCTCTGACCTTAAATTGGCCGTTATGGAATTGGTGGCGGTGAAACGGAAAAAGTTCACCGAGAATTTACATGGCGAATCCAGCAAGACCTTCGGCGATCAGACGGTTACGTTTTCGACTGACAAGATACCGGAATTCGTAAACGAAATCGTCCGCAAATATCGGAGACTGCGCTGACATGGAAATCACGATATCCATAGGCGATAACAAAACGGAGTCGATTAAACTCCGTAAGATGACCCGCGATATGCAAAAGAATCTGTCAAGCGGTTTGCAGACCGCCGGGCGCATCATGGAACGCGCTTTAAAGAAGCGGCTCCAGCGCGGGGGCACCTTGCATATCAAAGGACGTTCGCCCTATCCTGATCTGCGTTCGCGCACGGGCACGCTTCGCCGGTCGATTGCCGTTAATCCGCAGAGCGGGGCCAAAAAGGTCTCGAACGGCTATCAGGTTCGCGTCGGCCCCAATATCGTCTATGCCCGGATACATGAATTCGGCGGCATGACCGGACGCAACTATGCCACAAGAATACCGGCCCGGCCGTACCTGATGCCGACCTTTAAAGATGAGAAGAAAAATATCACCGATGCCATTATCAAGAAACTGGTGGAACCGTTAAAATGAGCGTCAAGGGAACCATAATAAATAATCTCGTGACCGGTCTGAAAACAATCTTGAAGGCGCGGGGTTATGCTACTGACGTTAAACTGGTGGAACGCTATGAGATTCCCTATGATACCGACGCTAAAGATGTGCCCTTTATCGCCGTCGTCGAAATAGGCAAGACTTTGCTGGCCGAGGATGCGGACGACAAACTCTGGCAATTAAGTCTGACCCTTATTCCCACCATCCGCTTACAGAGCCTTTTGGCCCAGGGCCTCGATGAATTTACGGATGATATCGAAAACTATGTTGACAGTTCGCCTGCGCTGGGAGCCAACTGTCTTTCGATCATGCCCCTGTCAATCGAAAATGTTTATCTGTCCCAGCATGAGAATACCGCCGCCGCACAGATGCCGATAGAAATTATTTATTATTCGCCAAAGAGCGGGGCCTGATATGTCCGAAATTTACGGCACTTATACTGCCTTCGAGACGGCGCGGGATAAACTAAAAGCCCACCTTGACGCCATGATTACGGCAATGGCGACCGGCTATGATCCGAAATTGTCCTATGCCTACGATAGTCATCACACCATCCCGATTCTCCTTAACGGCGTTTCGATAGAATTGATCGGTGTCACCCGCGATAGTCTGGGCCAGATGCCCGGAGTCATTTTCAACTATTATCTGGATTTCAGCATTCGCGTTCACACCAACTATATCGACCGTTGGCATGATCCCACCAAGAATGCGCGACTGCTTAATTCACTCGATAATTATCTGTCGGCCCGGCTGAATCTGGCCGATGGTTATCGGATATTCAGTATTACCGACCATCAGACCGGTCTGGAGTTTCCCGAATCGGGAACATTGGGCGGCCAGATGAAGGTCACCGTTAAGATTACTATTGACCATGCCCAAATATAGGAGTTTGCGGATATGAAGATAAAAGCCAAGCCAAGATTCAAGGACTATCGCTTGAGCGTCCTACATCCTTTAACGCGGACGGATTACCGGGCCTTGCAAGCCGGACGGATAGTTGATGTTGACGATGATACTATTGCAGTATTGTTGATTTACGGTATCGTCGATATTGTACCGGATAGCAAAGATGAGTCGAATAAGAAGGAGGTCAAATAATGACCCTGGTTACATATGATATATCCGATTGTAAGGTCGGTATATTAAAATCCGGCACCCCGGAGGTTCCCGAACAAGCCGTCTGGGGCACGGCTACGGCTGATGCCGGCAATGCCCTCGAATTGAATGTCAAGGTTTTTGAATTGAACGAAGATGTTCAGCAACGCGAAGGCGATGCGGCACTAACCGGAACCCGTAGCGACGACGCCATGAATCATCAGGCCGATACCAAAGGTTCCTTACCCAGTTTCGAGGTAAGCACTCCTAACGGCGTGGTCAAAGCGGAACTGGCACCAATACTTTATGCCCATACCCAAAACGTAACTGAAGGCGCGACTACTCCATATCAAAAGACTTTTACCTTTCATGCGACCCAGCCGGACTTTACGGCCAATGCGGGGTCATTCGCCAGTTTCGTTTTCAAAGCACCCGATGCCTCGAACTCTCTTAAAGTCAAGGATTGCATCGGCACCGAAAAACTGGCCTTCAAATTGCCGGTGAACGGCTATCTCGAAGCAGTGCAATCATGGCGCGGGCGCGGGGCCGTCGTTTCTAACGCCAATCCTTCGGGCACGTGGGCGCGGTCGGCCATCAGTCGGTTCCATGCCAACGATATGACGATGCAAATAAACTTCGGGGCCGGTGCCCAGACCATCACCGTTTTAGGCGATATTGACTGGGAGACCACTATCGAAACGACCCCGGCGGGGCAGGCCACCGGGGATTTTGCCTCTTTTCATCTGGGTGTTCGCAAGGGCACGTTCAAGACGCGGATCAATTATGATGCCAATGCTAAATCAGCCGAGGCCAATCTGCGGAACGGAACGCTTTGTACCGTGACTATGGTATGGGGGTCAACCGGCGTGGACGGTTATCTGGCTTTTACCTTTTACGTCAAACTCAAAAAGTGTAACCGCGTTCGCGGTGAAGGCGGCATCTTCGCCGAGGATATCGAAGCCGTTATTGTCGGAAACGTGGCCAGTTCACAGGCGATGTACACCGTGGCTCTGGCCGATGCTCTTGATTGGGGGTACTGATGCCGTTACGATTAATCGACCGCAATAAAATATATTCTCTCGATTTCGCGGGGATGCCGATAGAATACCGCATGATGTCCGAAGGTGATATCATCCGTTCCCGGATGGCCAATAAACGCATCGGCGAAACCGGCGACGAAGAAGCCGTTAAGGAATTGAACGCCTTGATCGAAAGATATCTGGTCAAGGTTGACGGCAAAGAAGTGACCCCGGAACTCATTCCCCGTATCGTCCTGGCCCAGCGCATGATTATACTTACCCGGATTATGGAGTTGTCGTTTCTCGGCGAGGAAGAAATAAAAAATTGAGGTTGCTCGTGCAGTTCAAGTCCGATAAGAATTACAAGGCCGCCGACTATGACTGCGCGGGCTGTCGGGGTAAAAAACATCAATGCCTGATGGTGGCCGATAAGATAACGGTCAAGCATCGTATCCTGGGCCGTCGGGATATAGGCAAGTCCGATGTTCCCCGACTGATGGCCGAATGGCGCGGTCTGGTCAATGCCTTTACGCCCGACCTTGAAATACTCCGCACTCTGGATATTTGTCCCATCCCCCTGATAAACGATTTCAGTATTCAGGCAGTGCGTTTATTCAATGCTACGGGCGGGCCGTCCGGGATAAGCGACCCCGAAGATTATTATGCCCTGCCCGCTATCTGGATTCAGGCGGCGACGATAATTCAGGACGAATCATATCGGGCGCAGGCGATAGCCGATGAGGTTGCCCCATGACATTATCAGAACAATTCAATATGATTATCGGGGCAAAGGATAATGCCACGCCGACGCTGGAAGGCATTATGAAGTCGATCAAGAATATCGGTCTGGCTTATCTGTCATGGTCGGCGGTTTCCTCTGCCGTCAAGTCCGTCGTCAATGCCGCCGCCGAATCCGAGGCCGCCTGGAATCGGGTAGAAGCCTCACTTAAACGGCACAACTACGCCGTCAAGGGCAATATTGACGCCATCAAGAATTTCGCCACGGAAATGCAACGTACCCGGGGGATTTCCGACGAACTGGTCGGCGAAGGTATCCAACGCCTTATCGACGCCGGGAATAGTCTAACGCAATCGTTCAATATCTCGCGTGTTGCCGCCGACCTTGCGGCAGGCACCAATATGGATTATTACTCGGCGGTCGAACTTTTGACAAAGGCGTCCGAGGGATTCACTTCGACGTTATCTCGGTATGGTATTGTCCTTGATGAATCTATTCCCAAGAGTCAGCGATTTCAGATGGCGTTAGAGCAGATTAATCGAAAATTCGGCGGTGCGGCGCAGGCCGAAATGAATACCTATGCCGGTCAGGTAAAAATACTCGAACAAAACTGGGATGACTTAAAGGAAAGCATCGGCGAACAATTAATTCCCGAATTACTTCTCTTGGTTAAACAATTCAATCTGGTTATGGATACAATAGATAGAACCGGGGGAGGAATTTGGAATTTCATTAAAGCCATAGGAGTTATCACTCAAGGCACCGACCTTGACAGACGTTTAATCGAAATGTCCAATGCCGCATGGAAATTGGGGGAGCAATTAAGAATCGCCCATGAGCAGGCTGATGCTGATTTTTCTAAAAGATTCAAGGAGGCTACGGATGCCGAATATCAATATGAACTGGCCATTGATAGGCTTATGGCCGCTCTTAAAGCCCGCAATGACGCAATGATTATCGCCTCGCGCGGTGTCGGCCATACTGTCAGTGAAATAACAGTGCAAGTTCGGGATGACACCAAGTCCTTAACTCGAGAAGCCTCGAATTATTTTGATAATTATAAATTGGAAGTTATCGACGGGGGCAGGGAAATTGATGCCGCACAGAATATATATCACGATTACGAACGGCAACGCATCAGAGAAGATGATATAGCATGGCAGGAAGCCAATCAACATAAAATCGCCGCTATGGGGTATTTTCAGTCGGAATTTTCGTCGTCTATGGCTGATATGATGATGGGTTCCTCCGTCAACTTCCAGAAAATGCACAAAGACTTCATGCGATATTTCATTAAGGCTTGCATCGAAGATATGATAAAGGGATTCGTGCCGAAGTTCCTGTCCATCCTCGGCAACCTTTTTGATAACCCCATTAACGACCGGATGGCGGCCGGGCAAGGCAAGGACTTCGCCAAGCACTTCGCGGCTGGCGTAACCGGCGAATTAAGCCGCGTTAATCTCGGCGGGAAAATCGGATCGACTATAAGCGGTGAACTCATGACGGGTAAACGCAATGTCCAATTCAATTAAACTGCTTACGACCGGGCCGATGATAAAGGCTTTGCACCTGCGCGGATTCACTTCGGCGGGATATAATAATTACGACCTGCTCGATAACAATCCCGACAAATACTGGCAGTCGCCCGCTATCCCGGCCGTAGATGAACTCGATATTGATCTGGGTGAAGCCAAAGCGGTTTCCGCCGTGGCTATATTTATAAACAATTATAAAACCGACCATAAATCCGACGGCGACGGTTGGGATTTTCGCATTCAAAACGACACGAATGATTCCGGCTACGAAGTTACCCCCTATGGGCCGGTATCCATGACCAATCAATTAACTATCCCGATATTGTACGGCACATTTACCGAAGATACCAAACGCTACTGGCGCTTTCGCATTGAGCCGGAAGATACCACCGGGCCATCTTATTCGACGACCTTGCGTCTGGGCGGCGTCTGGTTCTGCCGCGCCTGGACTTTAATCGCTAACGAGTGGCCGGAAAACGACGAGGAATTATTTGGCAATCGGCAGACGCAATCTATGGGCGGCAGGCCCTATCGGACGGCCTATCGGTCACAGGGTCTTTCGCGCAAACCCCGGACGTTCCGCTTTACGGATGATACCAATTTCGGATATTTAAGAGATGCTTACAGGGATTGCCGGGGCAATAGGTTGCCCCTTATCCTTATCGAGGATGATGTGGCGGTATCGGCCAAACTTTGTTATTTCGCCGAAGAAACCTTTGGATACGCTAAAAACGCCTCTGGAATTTATATGCCGACGGTGACGTTCGAGGAATTGCCTTATATCCCGGACGGGGAGACGTACTGATATGCCGTTGGATCATGCCGCCTTTGAAATCAAGGCCAAGAAATTCGGGATACAATCCCATATCATCGTCAAGTTATACGACGGTACGAACTATTACTATTTCTCCGATGTCAATATGCGCCTTAATTATCCGACCACGCCCTTTGTCTATGCCCTGATAAAATCCTTTTCGGGGATTCAGGAAGGTTTCGATTGGGCGACGAAATCCTGGGAAGTGGCCAATGTCGATATCGAACTGGTTAATGCACCTTATCGGATGAACTCCAGCGGTGTCATGGTACGGCCGTCGGACGACCTCGGCGGCGTGACGGCTTATGAGGCGATAGTTTATTTAGTCGCGGGCGAAACGATTGCGACCTTTCCGAATGATTGTCTGGCGCGGTTCGTGGGCAATGTCGAGCCGGGTCTTGAATATGATGCGGACACCATCAAATTAACCATCATCGACAAGTCGAAATTCTTGAATATCAAATTGCCGAAGAATCTCATATCGTCCGTCTGGGCCGATGCCCCGACGGAATCGCTGAATCAGAAAATCCCTATCGCCTATGGCCAATACAGTCTGGCCGGGGACGATGACGATGACTTTGATTATACCGGGTTGGGTCTGGCTCTGGCTATCCCGGTCGATATTAATCCGGGCCAAAAATTCGTTATCGCTAATCATGTCGGCGAGGAAATTACACAACTATGGTCGGCCTTTTCCGGTTTAACCCATCCGGCGATTCATTCTTTGGCAACGCTCGATTTTGATGACGGTGGATATATAACCGCCGTTCTTTATACCGCCGAATGGGGTGCCGGAATTTTTGATTTATGGGCAATGCCGGAAGCAGGAGCATATATCGACGAGGCCGGTGTTGCTCAAAATCTCGCCAATGAAAACGGACGCGATTTAGACGATACAACTTATGTCGAAGGCAAAGACTCTTACGATACGGGTGACGCGGGATATACCGCTCATGCCAGTTATTGGAAATTAAAAGATGCCTCATGGCTTATCAGTCATATCGACGATCTTGGCGCCATGATGTTTCAAGTTAAGGCGACTTCCCAGATGGGAACGCCCGATGAAGCGAAAATTAGGATTCAGACTGAAATAAATGAAACCCCGGGTACTATCGTAGAGGAAGACGATATTGGCATCACCGGCAGTTGGGCTTCTTCTGGTGTTGTTCCTAATCTTCAAACTCAAAAGCCGAACTTCCTGCGCCTATACGTTAAGAAGGATGCCTGGGCCTCGGCTGATGGCGTGGCCGATAATCAAACCGTAATTTATATTTATGAAATCCGCGTGAAATTCTTCTGTGTTCTAAAGGATTTTCAAAAGACCTTTGCCGCCTGCAAGGGTCGCACTTACGGTTCATGGATTACCGGGCGCGGGGCCAGTTATGCCGATGATTTTATGATTGAGGATATGTCGGGGATTATCGAATCGCTCTTGCGTGATGAGGCCGGACTGGTTGACGCCGATATTGACATGACTTCTTTTACCGCCGCCGAAAATACCAACGTCAAAGGGCGGATCAATCTTCATTCTGGAAATCAGATGCTCCTGTTCGACATCATCAAGCAGTTGGCCGAACAATCGACTTTCGCCTTCTTCTGGAGTGCGGCAGGCAAGGCTTATCTTATTCCCCTGAACGATTTCATCGTGCCCACTATCGTCGAAACTATTCCGGCCAGTCTGATATGCGGCGACGATAAAGGTCTGCCGGAAATCAGAGTCATCAAGACAAAATTCATCGCCAACAAAGCCACGATTGAATCACGATATCAGCAGGAATACGGCAATGTCTATCGTGACCTGACGACCATTGAGAATACCACCAAGACGGCGGGCAAATTCGGGACAATCAATATTGATTTAAGATGGCCGAATATCTGCGGCACATCGGCGGCGCATGTGGCTAATCATTATATCCGCAAGGCCGACGGGACGGCGGCGGACGGCGACGGTATCTGGGCTAACGAGCATAATCAGGTTCAATTCGCCACGGTCGGGTTCGCCTACGCGCACCTGCAACCGGGCGATTGGATTCAATTAGACGCCACGACGGTCGATCCGCATATATTGGCACCGGGCGGCGAATCCTGGGCAACGATAAAATTGCTTATCACGAATGTTCGGGTCGGGATTGAAAAGACCGAATTTACGGCGGTAGAATTGTTGTGAAAATAAATTACCAAACGAGCACTTGGTAAGGAAACGAGTATATATCATGAACGATGAAACCCCAAAGGGAAATATTATGCCCGAAGAAACCAAGTGCGCATTAGGTTTGAATCCAATCGACATGGGACGTTTATTCGAAACCGTCGATACGATCAAGAAGAAT
This sequence comes from Patescibacteria group bacterium, assembly GCA_028710985.1. NCBI lineage: Bacteria > Patescibacteria group bacterium. The sequence continues at coordinate 13,634 of JAQTTB010000003.1, read as the reverse complement.
ACCGATGAGATAGTGAAGCATTTAGACGAACAAAACGGAAGGATTCATCACTTGGAACAGTGGCGGGCTTATATGTTAGGCGGCATCGCAATAATTGCCATTATAATTCCCATTATCACCAAATACGTGGTATGAGGTGATTATGGAAGCGGGAACTTGGACACAAACGATTGCCATTGTCGGAGCCTTTGCCGCTTTTGTTATAGTGCAATGGGCCGTTGTCAAGGTTAAATCCTCCGTTCACGATTTCGAGATTAAATCCTTGAAGGAAAATATCGACCGGGTGGAGAAGCGGGCTTTGACCCAGATGGATGATATAAATAAAAAATTGGATGAAATCAGAAGTCAAATAAAAAACACCAAGTGTCCTTATAGCCATGATGGTGAAAAATAGATGAGGAATAATATGCCGAAACGAAAAGATTGGAATCGAATAGCCGCCAATGGCGTGGGGATATTTTTATTATTCATCTTATTTTTTGTCCTCTGGCATGAAACCTTCGGCGAAGTGCTTTTCAAGCCGGGCACGGCTGTTTCCCTGCGCGGGCGAAGGATACCTATCGGCGCGCCTTCCGATGGCTATACTATCAAATATGAGGCCGCATCGGATACCTTCTATTGGGCACCGGATTTGACCGGCGAAGGCGGGACGGGGATATTTTCACAAGATTCCCTGACGGCCTATGGCTATTATTATAATCCGACTGCCGGTGATTTCCAATTCAATATTGCGGGTTCGGCCTTTCGTGTGAAGTTTATTGATTCCTGCATTTACCTTGATACCCATATCGTCGCCTGCGTGAACAACCTCGGTCAACTGGAATTCGGTGCGCCCGGTTTAGCGGAGTTCGATTCCTTACTGGCTCTGGGCAAAATGAAATTCGTATCGCCCGATTCTGCCGAAACGGTTTTTGTTAATTGGGTGCGAATGGATTCCATGATAGACCTGACGGGCCGGTATGCCGCCGGTGCCGGGTCGTTCAGTTTGTCCACTTTCATGGCTTATGCGGCGGCAGGATATTTCGATACCACGACATTGGCCGTCGATCCCGATGATAAATTATATGTTAAACTGGCCGATGCCGCTACCGCCGATGGTGCGGGGCATACAATCGCCACCTATTTTTCCGCGACAACCCATAACCATGATTTAGTCTATGCCACGATTTCGCACGCGCACGCGGGCGCGGATATCAGTAGTGGGACGATTTCGACCGACCGTTATTCATCCTTTGCCGACTTGACGGCCGAATCTAAAATAGGCACCGGGGCCGACCAAGTAGCCGCCGGTAATCATAATCACGACGGGACATATTCTCTTTTGGGCCATACCCATACCGGATATATCCTCGACGCTTACGATGACTTGAGTTCAGACGGGGATATCGGGACAGGCGCGGCACAAGTTGCGGCGGGCAACCATAATCATAGCAGTGCCTATCAACCGCTGGAAGCCACCTTGACGGATATCGCTGACGGAACTATCGCCGAAAATTTGGTCAATACGGCCAATCCTTGGGCGGCCAACGAAATCACCGAGACCGATCCCGTGGCAATGGCCGTCGGTGCCAATCTTGACACGACCGGCACAAAAATCCTGGCGGCCTTGAATAACCGTCTTGACCTTGAGGACACGGCCACGACCCTGAAAGTAAAGCAGGGAATTAATCTAAACGTAGATAATGTTGATGACGATGGGTATCTATATTTTTTCAAAAGTATTGCCAATGGCGCTTATCTTCGTTATCGGCAGAGCGAATCCCGGTTTTATCTAACGGACAGTCTTTATCTTTATAACCAGAATATTACCACGACCGGCGGAGGCAATCTCGGCTTTGTAAAAATCAATACCGATTCTATCGCTGATTTTACCGGCACGGGATTATCCGTCACTTCCGGGGTATTGAACGTAACCGAAACCGATGCCGCCCATGATAATTTTTCCGAACTCGGTGGGACGGTTGCCGACGCCCAGATTGCCGCCGGTGCGGTTGACGGTGGGGCCGCCGGCGAAATTCAGGATCAGACGATTGATAAAAATGATATCGACTCTACCGCCAGTAATGTCGTCTTTGACGATGCCTATCGGGGGACTTCGGCGAGTGCCGATTCCGCTTATGCTACTGAATATTTTGCCAAAATCAGAATACATGATTCCCTGATGGCTGATACAGCGGCTTTCCTTGCCAGCCTTACCCGGCTTGGAAAAGTAACGGATGATACAACCCATTTTAAATTGGCTTATGATACCCTAATGATTGATACCGCGAAGGCATCCGAGGGCGAACTGGAGGATTCATTAGACGCCTATCTACTCAAGAGTGATACCGCCAATCAACTGCGTTCGACCCGACCCGATACCGGGTCATATATTCGATTGACTGATTCCCTGCGGGCGGTCAAGAGCGCGCGGGCGGCAACCTTATTGGCAGACAAAGCCGTTATCACCAGTCCCTATAAATCGGATTCGACTAAATCAGATTCCGCATTGGCCACGACCGCTTATGTCGATTCTAATGACGTAGCCCTGACCCGGAACGTTCTCTTGCAGGGTGATTTCAGGATTACGGGACGCATGGCGCAAGTCGATTTACTTACCGACTTTCAATCCAATGCGGCTACGGCCATCACACCCGGTGCTAACGATATGTTACAATTAGGCAATATCGAACCCCTGCGATTTCTGTCTATGGACGGAAGTGATTCCGCTTTGGCTGATTCGATGGAACGCGGCGGGATACATCCTGATTGGCACTTTGTCCCGTGGGGTATTGATTATCCCGTCGGCGATAGTGCAATGGCCGATTTCATAGGCAACCCCATATACCGCGAAGCCTATACGCAGGGCACGGATCAAAACGATTTACACACCAAAGGAACCTATTCCGAAAGTTTCAACCATGCCGATACTTATTACGTCGAAATAGTCGATGAAGCCGCCAATCCCGAAACCTTCAGGTGGCGGGCAAACGATACCAGTTGGGAATCGGGCAGTTGGGCGGATACTCTTAACTGCGTTTTGGAGGCTTCGGCTCTTACTATAAACAAAGGTGTGCAGGTATATTTCGGCGCGGTAACGGGTCATAGCGGGGCGGAAAAATGGCAGTTCACGGCCAACAAACGCAAGCATATCATCACTTCATCCCCCTCGTGGAATTATCTTATGGCTTATAGTTATACCGATTCCGTGCAGGGATTCAGTCAGGAATGGACGACCTTACTTGTTTCGCACGATACGGCCAACTGGGAATTGCCGTGGTTTATCGACCAGAACGGCGATACTATATTCTGGAATTTCCCATTATTTACATCCGATTCCGTAGGATTCAAAGATTCATTATGGGATACGACTTCTAATTGCGAGGGTGATGCCGACCCCGATTTGTTCTTCGATACCGACGGACGTTTGGTGGTAATTACTATTGAATCGCAGAATGACTTAAAGCGGCCCTTGGCGGTGAATGATACCGATGCCGCAACCTTTGTGGCCGTCAGAGCGAATAAGGGTCTTTTGTTTTATGACGACGGCGTGGCCGACAAGAATGAAGATTTCTATCGGCTCTTTACTTATTTTAGAGTGGGTTCGGCGGCGTCTCCCATATCGCCGTCGATTATCTCTGCACCGAATAATAAATACTGGATATACACCGTCCTTGATACTGGGTCGTCCTATTGTATTCAAAGACTCGTGAATGATAGTCTATTCGGGTCATGGTCGGATACGACCGACGGGATATTCTACGTGCCCAGAGGGACGCCCGCTTATTTCGGAACATGGGATACCTGCGTTCTGAATGGTTTCCCCTCGACGATGGCACCCTGGCATATTAATGCCCAGAGAGTTTTCGACGAGATACATTTATTCATAACGGCGGGTAAACCCGGCGGGGCCTTATCGGATTCGATTGTAGGCAGTGATACCGTGGGACATCAGGGGAATTACTTCTGTAAGTCTTATGACGGCGTGCATTTTGAGTGTGATTCCCTGCCTTATTTATATCCGGGCACCGGACATTTAACGACCATATATCGGACATCAGGTATTCCTGCCTTTGATGCTAACGGATTCCATTATAAGATGATGACAAGCGGTCTATCTTCCAATGGCGTTTACCATATCTATAATCATAACTTATATTTTGAGGAAAAAGAATACGCCGATACCGTTTCGGAATATGAATATCTCCGACTTGATAGGGTGCATGGTTACGTTGACGGTAAAGATTCTATTGACGCTACTTTACCGGGGCAGAAACGCGGCGGTATAACTTGGTTAGGTAAGGGCGGATATTTCGCTGTTAATGATTCTTCGACCGGCACCGGCTTAAGATATGATACTTTATCCTTCTCAACGTTGGCCCCTTATAATTGCATCGTCGAATCCCTGATAGTGATATTCAAGACGGGTGGTGGGGGGAATGCCACCAGCACAACTTATTGTGGTATCACCCGCCGACAACTAATGGTGGAAAAGTTTGCGGGCAATGCGGGGATAGCGGATACGCCATCAGTGGCTTTTGACGATACTATATACGTTAGTTCGGATACGTCGGTCTGGACAAGGAAGGCACGGTATTCGGATACATCCGAAACTGAAATTGCTCCCTCGGCGGGAACCAATGTTCCCGAACCGAAGTATGATGCATCCCATCAAATAGTGGCGACTCTAATGACAAAAGTATGTCAGACCTTATATGTCAAGATAGCCGAGGTGATGGTTTTCGTGAGGAAACTCGAATGATTATAATCAGGAATATAATCATCGGTTTGGTCACGATGGCGGCAATCGCTTTTGCCGTAACACCCAGAGATACATCATGGACGATTACGACCACGACCTTGTTAGAGGACGGATTTATAAAGCAGGGGGCGGATTCTGCGGCTCATTCCAATACCCTCGATACTATGATTTCTTCCGAGGAAGCCAATGACCGCACTCTTTGGGTTAGATGTTTGGGAATTGATACATTACTCGATTCCGGCATGATTTCCAATGGTATTTGGACGAACTATATTTTCGATTCGGCTTATTTGCAATTAACATGGCGGACGAACGGAACGGCGGGTTCGGATGATAGTTGTAACTTTGCGGTCAATCGGGTTTTGAAAAGCACCGTTGCGGCCGAGATAGATTGGGACGAATCGAAAACCGGAGTTAGTTGGACACAGGCGGGAGCCATTAATATTGCCGATAGGGTTGATGGTATTGATGATACCCATCATCCTACGGGTTATGCCATTACGGGAGTTTCGGCGGCCTATACCACCAAAAAGTTCTGGCTTGATACTTCAGTAGTTCAAAGATGGACGCGATACCCTGCCGATTCCAATCAGGGACTTTTGATTGATGCCGGGGTATTAATCAACTGCACGGCTTATAGTCTTAATTGTGCCTCGGAGGATAATGCGACGGCAGGGAATAGACCCGTCTTTGTTGTCTATGCCCATTATTGGCCGCAAGGCAGGAATAGATTACACGCCGGTCGTCTGCACGGAGGGCGAATCCATTGATTAAGCGACTACTCATATTACTTCTTTGTGCGGGTAGTGCCGTGGCGGGCCAATTAACATGGTCAACCTGTAATTATGCCGTGTCGCAATCCCTGCACAGCGCCGATCTATGGGATACTATCACCGTTACCGGGAACATCACCTGTCAGGGCACGGGTTTGACGTTCCTCACCGGGACACATCATTGGGTCTTGGATTTACGCGGGGCCGACGGCATTGCCAAGAATGCCGATGATGATACGATATATTTCGCCACCGATGCTTTCAATTCCGTAGCCTACGGCGCGTATGGAACACCTGCCTGTTTCGCCGGGGTTCGCATAATGCAGACCGCCCATGATATCAAATTCATCGGCGGGATATTATGGCACTTACCCGATAATATCACCGGGGAGGAAACCGAATTTTCACGGGCTGATACCAATCGCACTTACGGGATAGGTTCGTCAGTAAATATCTACAACGTTACTCTCGATTCCATGACCATCCGCGTGACCGGCGGATATTTTCAATCCATGTGTTTCAGTATCGGCGGGGCCAAGATGGTTACGGTTCGCCATTGCACTTTCATAAATGATGCTTACGCCCTTGAGGATAGGCAGGATTTCCTTGTTGGTTGCTTGATGTCGCAGGGTTTGATTACGGCCAACCTCTCGGCGGGCGAATATCATATTTACAGTGAATATAATCATTATGAATCTCATTGTCATACCGCCTGCCGGACGACTTGTTCTTACGGTAGTTCCGCTACGGAATCGCTTTCCGTTCAGCATTATCGGGATACAATTATAATGGATACCCGGAACGAGTTCGCCGATAGTTGTATGGCTATCTTTGACAATATTGATAAGTGCCAGTATGCCGGGACGGTTAATGCCTACGGAATTATCGCGCGCTCGTGGGGATCGGATTCTTATATCAAGGAATGCTATATCAATTCCGGCGAAACCTATAACGGCGGCAGGGCTTTACTTTTTGAGCATATAAATGCTTCCTTCTCCGACCCGATGGAAGTATCCAACAATCGAATTATTTGCCATGAGGGATTGGTCTATCCTTTAAATACGACCGGATATGTCACGGCGGCAAAATGGCGGGAGCATTGTCGGGGCGTTTATTTCCATGACAATATTATCACCATGAAATTTGATGTCGTGGCGGCAGGCAATTATGGCACGGGTTATAGTGAAAAAGGCGAATGCGGTTGTATGCAATACCATAGTTATTTTATCACCGGGGATTCTTTGCACACCCGGCACAATACCTGCTCGACTCAAGTCATCACGCCGACGGCGACCGAGGATTGGGAGATTGCCGGTTGGAAGTGGGATGATTATCTTAATGATAGTTCCCACCTGCATATCGGAAACGTCTTTTTTATTCAAGGCACATGGGCTTACGATTTCGGCCAGTACGACGGCGGATCGGGCGGCATGATAATCCGGGAGGACACGCTTTATTTATATAACGACTGGATATCCACGGCGCAAAAAGGCACCTTCAACTGGGGCGCGGAAGGCGGCACGAGTGAAGGCGGGTTTCCCGGCTCCGTCGCCGATATGCAATGGGCGCGGGATATTTACTATAATGATACCGGGACTTATAACGATGCCTCCCCTACGGCGGTAACTTATTATTATCGCGGCGATTTAAAAACGACCGCTTGCGATACCTGCGACCTGACTATCCAGCGAACGCTGGACTTGCTCGTGCATTCGGGCACTGGGGCTGATTTGTCTGGCGTTATCCTGACCGTGATGAATAATTACAACGATACCGTTTTGGTCGATACGACCGGGTCGGATGGCATTGCTTCCGGGGTGGTATCGTATTATTATCTGGTCGATGCTTATGACGCCGAGGGAGACTCTACGGGATTCAAGCCCTTTACTTTATATTTCGATACCGACGCCAATGGCGTGGCCGATACGACACTGACCATGAATGTCGATTGGAATGTTTATGCAGATACCCTTGTCTGGGGCGAAGGCCAGCAGGGAACGACCGTGATAAAATTTGGGCGTGCCAATATAGGGAGAATTAGAAAATGAAAAAAATAATCATCGTACTGGGGATGCTTTTGTTGGTCTTGATGGGGACGGCCCAGCCATACTATCCTATCAGGATCGTTTGCTATTCCCCCTATACCGGGGAATATGCCATCCCCGATTCCCTGAAATATCATATCAAATATCTGGCGTATAACATCCGCACGATAACGGCCAACGCTACCCGGCCACCTCTGGGCGGATTGGTATCGGCCTTTATCAAAGATACGATTGATCAGGATTTAAGCGCGTATGATAATCTGGGTCTTGATGTCGTGGCCTATTTCCATAGCGGCGCCTTGAAAGACAGTGTTTGCGGCACCGTCGAATTGACCGGTTTCATGGCCGATGATTCGCTGGAAAATGCCATCGCCGATGCCAATAAGGGAAACTTCAAAGCGACCGGATTCAGCACCCACAGTGCCGCCGATGTTTATAATTATTTTACGAACGGCGCGAACGAGGATGTTTTCAAGGCCAATGTTTCGGCTCTGGCCCTTCAAAGCGAAGTGGCCAATCTCGATGGTTGGAATCCCGCGACGCAGGATTACACCAATGAGGCCCAGGTCTGGGCTTATGCGACGCGGACTTTGACGAGCGAGACCTGGTCAACCACGCAACGTGATGACTTGATTGCGGCACTTGCCGATTCCGCGATGCGGGCTAAAATTTGGGCGGCGGGCGTGCAGTATTGGGTATCGACCGACGGCACTTTCGGGGATACCTTAATGGATTTACTCGACGCGGCAGTCAGTACGGCCGGAAACGTGGCCTCTATTTCCGAAGCCGATATCGGTAAGATGGCCGATACCGTCAAATACCGCCTTATCCGTATGGCTGTGGCCGACCTTATGGGCGCGAATACCTATTACTGGGATTCCCTTTTGGTTGCCGCCGCCTCCGCCGGGTCTGGCTCGTGTGCCTACGGCGACGGGGCCTATGCCCGATATATCGTCCTGCTTGATTCCAGTGCGGGCGATACTACGGCCTTAAATCTGGCGGCTGTCTATGCCAATAATTCGGCGCAGACGGGCACGGCTTATTATGACCTAACCGATAATACCGGCAAGGCCTGGCTCCAATTAAATGCCGGAACCTGGGTCATCTTTTCCGTTGCGCCCGGGTACCAGCAAATAATGGATACCATCACCATAACCGGCACCGGCACCGATACCCTCTGGACATATACTTCGGCGGCCAACAAGACGACCGTTTATGGCACGCTCTTTAATCCGGCAGGCCAACCTTATCCTTATGCCGTGGTTACTTTTGAATTGAAAACTTCTTATTCGGATACCCTAACCGGAAGCCTTATAACTTTTCAGGATAGTCTGATCGCGCAACGGGTCGTCACGGATACGGCCAATGCGTCGGGATATTTCAGCCTGCCCCTCTATGCCAACGGCGACCTTTCCGATACGGCCTCTTATTACAAAGCGGTGTTCCGTGACCGTTACGGCTCGATTATCGAGAGACCGTGGTACTGTGAAGTGACGGATACCACAACATCGATTCAATTCGCCGACCTGCGGCGGTGGAGATAATAATGGGCTGGTATTTCCGCGACACCGGGCCGCACAATAAAGGGCAATTCTCATTCTGGGAAGTCCATCACTTCTGGCACGGGTTTATTATTATGGGCCTGTCGTTCTTGATTCTCATGGCGACCCATTGGCCCTTGTGGATTGTGCTGACCCTGTTTATAATCGGCGTATGGAATACTCTCGACGACCTTGCCCAGCACATTATTCAAAAAGATGAAATAAAACAATCCGGCTATTACCGGACGGTAAGTTTTTGGCATTGGTTTCCGTATTGGTTGCTGAATAAAATAAGGAGGCATGATGCGCGCGTTACGCGATAAAGAAATCCTGGCCCTCTATGGCCCGATGGCCAAAAGTTTTGGGGAGACCTTCAAAATTCCCCCGGCCCTTATTCTTGCCGTAATTAAACAGGAAACGCGCGGCGACGTTTCGGCTATCGGCACGACGCCCGATTTCGGCTTGATGCAGATAACCCAACCGGCCCTCGATCAGTACAATAAGGGAACGAATAGTTCTTTGAATATGGCCGATGTTTATTTTGATTACATGGTTAATATCATGGTCGGAACGTGGTATCTGCGCTGGTGCGCCGATTTTCTGGAAACGACCGATTGGCGGAAAGTGGCACAGGCTTATAACGCCGGGGTAGGTAATGTCCAGAAGGGCCTGCCGTTGGGTTCCGATTATGCCGCCAATGTGTGGAAATATTACATGGAATTTCAGACGATAATGGTCTGAAAGAAAGGAGTATGTTTTGGAAGATATCCAAACGTGGCAACAAATAACGATATCCCTGGCCGGGATAATCGTGGTGCCGATGATAGCGTGGCTCAAGAATTTGTTGCAAAAAACCAGTCTGGCCGACGCACCGTGGTTCTATGCAATCGTGGCGACGGTTACTATCGGGGCAACGGCTTACGGGGCTATAAAATTAACCGGGGCACCGATGGAGGGGCAGGTATTCTGGAGTTTTGTACTGGGATTCGTGGCCGCTAAATTGCCGGAATTCACTCATGCGGTAGTTAAGACGGTGAAACAAATAAATGCTGGGAATGGAGGTTCTAATGTTTCGTAAAATCTTTTTGCTTCTAACCCTACTGGCCCTATGTTCCGCGCCACAGGCCGCGACGGTTCTTGGTGTCGGGGGATCGTTCAGCGATTACTCCGGGGAGCCGGGTATCCATTTAATGACCGGATTCCAGGGCGACCTGATTACCATCTCGCCGAAACATTTTGAAGTCGAGGGCCGGGCCTTATTCAGTAAATTGAATTTCGGGGCCAAGAATCTGGATAACTTATCCATCGGAGCCATCGGATATACCCAGACCCAATTATGGGAACTGCGGCTTGGTATCCACGGCGACATCGACTACGAAGTTGCGGACTATGAGAACAAGGACATTAACTGGACGGTCGGGATCGAATTATATAAACCGACCCTATTAAAAGACTTGCCTGTCTTTGGCGGTTTTGAGATTCCGGCGGTAGATATGTTCATATCCGGCGATCTTATATTTCGAGGTAAGGACGCCCCCCAGACTCTTGGGGTCGTGGTGGTCGGGCTGGTTCTAAATATGTAAATCCTTTTTAACCGAAAGGAGGTGATCCTTTGGGATGCGGAAAAAGGCCGGGCGGAAAACCCGGTGGAAAGAAACCTAAAAAATAGGTAGGGTAAAACCTGCCGGGGAATCTCCTGACATATCCCCCTGTTTCGGACGGGACAGGGGGTTTTTCTTTAAATATCAATGTTTCACGTGAAACATCCGGGGTTTTGCCATAACGAAGGGCCTCTATAAAAATTTTGGGCCGCCGGAAACTGGGTAAATTAAGGTTTTATACCCTTCGTGGGTATGGAGAGGCTTTAACCGACCAAAATCGCCCAGACGCGACGGCAGGGGCCTTTTCAGCGATTCGGCCTTATTTTGCCCTTTTAAAAGAAAAATCTTTGCAAAACAAAAAGATTTTCCTTGACATTTTGTCAAGGTATTTATATCTTTGCCGATAGATAATCAAGAAAGGAGTCCAATTGAACTCAATTATCAAATGGCATAAGCCTTATCAAATCAGAAAAGACGGGGCGATCAATCTCGCGCCGGGGATACTGCGCTTGCTCAAATGGGGCTTTGGCGACCGGCTGGAAATATCAATCGACCAAGAAAGATCGGTTATAACCCTGAAGAAAACTAAACCTTAACGAAAGGAACGTCCTATGAACGAATCAAACCCGGCAGAACAAAAACACACGCCGGGGCCTTGGGTAATTGAAATTACGGATTTATCAATTCGGACAAAAGATTTTGAGTCCAATGCTGGTTCAGGTGATTATCGTGGTATTATAATCGCCGAAATTGACAGTCCTAATTGGCGACTACGTAGACCCGATTCCATTCCGGTAAAACTTGCCAACGCCCGGCTAATCGTCGCCGCGCCGGAAATGCTGGAACTGCTCAAAATTTGGGCACGGTCAAAAGACCCGGTTTTTATTGCTTGGATTGAAAAATGTAAGGCTCTTATCGCCAGAATCGAGGGAACAAATGGCCTCTAATTTTCCGCCGGGATGTAATACCGATGATGGTTTGACTCCATACCAAAGGGCAATAGAAGAACAAATGATAATTTTATGTGATACTATTTGGAAATGGATGATAAACCAAAAGGACGCGCTTGGTTTTATTGAATTATTTCAATCGGGAATTCCCGTAATAAGGAATATTCAAACCGAGGCCGAAAGTGTTTTTGCGCGTCAATTGAGTGATAAGGAATTGACGTTATTTTGCAGTATGATTAAAGATGATTTGAAACAAGCCATCGAGAAAGTGGTGAGAGATGGAATGGCGCGATATGCTCATTTTAATATTGATAGACCGGAGGCAAACCATGAGTAACCAACCCACTCCCGCCGCGATAAGAGCGGCGATAGATATTTATTATAATCGAGATATTACAACTGATCAATATGATACTTTACCACGCCTCGAAGAAATGAATATCATAGATTATGACAATGTAATAAAATACGCCTCTATTATCGACCGGGAAACGGCACTCCCGGAATTGGTGGAAGCGATAGAGGTAATTATTGCCGCATACGGCAGAACGGACAATTCTAAAGACTTTATGTTGGCCTTGGCGATAAAAGCCGCAATCGCCGCCCTTGCCAAAGCGGAGGGGACAAAGTGACCGAACCTAAACCCCAACTGCATGTCTCAATGCTCGACATGCTCTCCCGGTGCGGTATCGCTTTCCAACGGCGATATGGTGCCCGCTTCGGTGTCTGGCATCAGGAAGAAATCGTGCCGCCGTCGATTGCGCTGGCCACCGGCTCGACCGTGCATCGGTCAGTCGAAAAGAATCTGCGGACGAAAATCGAAACCGGCGCGCTTCTGCCGCGTGAAGCCGTTGCCGACCATGCGCGGGATGAGGCCCTCGCCCTTTGGCATGAAGGGGTCATCCTGACGGACGCCGAGGCTGTCAATGTTACCCGAACACAGGGCGACATGATAGACCAGTCAATCAGTCTTGCGTTATGTCATTACGACAACTTCGCGCCGGAAATCAATCCGGTGCAGGTGGAGGAAAAGTTTGTCGTAACATTGGAAGGCTATCCCTTTGATCTGGCGGGGACGATTGACCTGCGGGAAAGCAAAAGGCTTGGCGACGTGAAAACCAAAGCGGCGACACCGGCGGGCAATCCGGCCATATCGCCGCAAATGGATATGTACACGCTGGGCTGGTACTCCGGGTCATTGGATAAGGCTTTATCCGGGACATTGCCGGAGTTAGTTAAAATTTATGCTTTGATAAAAACGAAAGTTCCGAAGGCCGTGCCCTTCGAGGCCGTCCCCGAAAAAATCTGGCTCAACCGGATTCTCGCCCGCATTGAACGGGCTATCATCATTATCGAAACCGTTAAAGAAGGCAAGGCCGTCTTTGCCCCGGCTGACCCGGAACATCCATTCAGTTGTTCTGCCCGGTATTGCGGGTACAGTCGGTCATGCCCGTTCTGGAGTGGGAGATAAATATGCCCAATAAAATCTATCATGGCCGACGAGTGAACGGCCACAGTATCGTCGTGGTCGAACATCAAGATGACGACGGCACCATCATCCGGTCGTATCCCTTGCCGAATTTCCATAAGTTTACGCGGGACGAATTTGATTGGGGCCAGCATACGCCGGGCGCGACGGACTTGGCGCGGGCGATAATGATCGACTATCTGGCCTATGCCGATAACCCGGACGGCCTGATGCCGATTAAGGAATTGGGGAATCTGGCCGATGGGTACTATGTTGATTTCAAGAATCAATATATTGCGGGATTATCAACAGAGGAGAATTGGTGGTTCAGAGAAGAATTTATTGAATCGTGGATTCTTAACCGAGAAGTTATCAATTTTAAATTAATTGAAACCCTAAAACCTTAAACAAAGGAAAGTCTGATGACGAACGAAAATTCTTTGGTGCAAACCGAACAAATGGAAAAGGGCGTCGAACTGCATACCGCCTCGGCATCATCTTATGCGATGCAGGAA
>JAQTTB010000002.1:82629-159616 GCA_028710985.1 Patescibacteria group bacterium | reverse complement strand
TTAATCAGCCTGCTTCTCGGAATCCCGAGCATAAAGCGGAGATGGCTCATTGGCGGCATTTTTGTCTTGGTCTCGGGTTTTGTATATTTTTTGTTTCTGGCGGAGTGGCTTAATATATTGTTATTTATCGGTTTCCTTTTTTGGGTGCGAATTGCGATTGGCATTATTGCAATTGCGGCAGGTATTCATTTTCTGCACGAATATTGGACCAATCCGGAGGGAGTATGCAAGGTGACAGCATCACCCGGCCGCAAGCGTATTCTTGAATATCTTAAATTAGTGGCGCAGGGTGAAAATCTGTTCATTGCTCTGGGCGGCGTAGCCCTGATCGCCATTGCCGTTAATTTAATTGAACTTGTTTGTTCGGCTGGATTGCCGGCAGTATTTACGCAAGTGCTTTCCCTGAATCATCTGCCCGGTTGGTTATATTATATATATTTACTTGAGTATATATTTTTTTACATGCTGGATGATATGGTGATTTTTGTTCTCGCTATGCTGACTATGCAAATAACGGGCCTGAATTCAAAATACAGCCGGTTCTCGAATTTAATCGGCGGCGTCGTAATTTTGATAATGGGCGCGCTGCTGATTTTGCGGCCCGAGATTTTGACGTTCGGGATATAGTAAAAGGACGCATATATGCGTCCCCCTACATACGGATCGTGATATGCGGCCCGTATTTTATATTTTGAGAATTTTCTGGGCGAGAATCGTGAGAAAGAATAGAGCCGTGCCAAAGAGAATAATCACGGCGCCGGTCGGAAGATTCAGAATATAGGATAAGAAGAGGCCGCCGATAATTATGAATTCAGCAATAATCACACTTAATGACAAGAGGCTGCGAAAAGATTTTGCCAGGATTTTGGCGATTGACGCCGGAATGATGAGCAGGGCGGAGACGAGCACGATGCCGAGAATCTTAACGCCAAGAACCGTGGCTACGGCTAATGCGATATAGAAAATCAAATCAAGCGCCGTGGCATTAATACCGGCGACACGGGCGCCATCTTTATCGAAAGTAATAAATCCGATCTGTCGGTAAAAAATTAAAATGAACGCGATAACCGCGGCGGCAAAAACCGACATAATAATAAGTTCGGACACTTTTATGGCCAGGATGTTGCCAAAGAGAAAGCTGATGAGCTCGGGCTGATAGCCGGATTTTAATGTGATAAGAACGATGCCGAGCGCCATTGAGGCGGTAAACAAAATGCCGATAATGGTATCGGAGGAAAGTTTAGTTTTTCGTTCAAGGTAAAAAATTATTACTGCAAGAATTATGCTCCAGCCGATGGCGACAATTAGCGGGTTTGATGAGACAAGAATGCCAATCGCAATGCCGGCGAGCGAAGCATGCGCGATGCCGTCTCCGAAAAAGGCCATGCGGCGAAGAATCACAAAAACTCCAAGCATGGCAAGAAGCAGGCCGAGTATCAGTCCGCCGATAATCGCGCGCTGCATGAAAGGGAATTGAAGAATTTCTAGCATGAATTTTAATTATCGTGCTTATGTATCCCGACCTCTTCGCCGTAAAGTTTATTCAGAGTTTCGGCGGTCAGGACTTGCCGCGGCACGCCTTGGCAAACCATGGTTTTATTAAGGCAAATGACCCGGTCTGCGAATTTGTATACTACCTCAATTTCATGCGATACAAGCACGCAGGTTGAACCGTGCGTCCGGTTGAGATGGCGGATCAGTTCGTAGAAAGTCATTTCTCCGCCGATGTCGATGCCGGTTGACGGTTCGTCCAAAAAAATTATTTTCGGATCTCCGAGGATGGCGCGGGCAATCAAGACGCGCTGGACCTGCCCCCCGGATAGTTCGCCGACCAGGCGGTCTTTGTTTTCCAGCATGCCGATTTCTTTTAGGGCTTCAAATATTTTATTTTTTTTCTGGCCGTGCGGCAGGCCAAGCGCCAAAAATTCAGTAACCGTAATGGGAAAGGTTTTATCAAATTCAAAACGCTGGGGCACATAGGTCGGATGCGCACACCGTCCCTGATGATGGCCGAAGAGGTGGCGGCAGGGATGGGCTTTCTTTCCGAATATTTTAATCTCACCTGACTGGATCGGAATGAGCCCGAGCAGGGCGCGAAGGAGAGTGGTTTTGCCGGCGCCGTTCGGGCCGATAATCGCGCTGATTGTTCCGGAGGGTATCGAAAAATTCAGCTCATTCAAAACCGCGTCGTGATTAAAGGCCACGGTTAAATTCTTCGCTTCAATTGCCGGAATTTTTTTATTTGAGGGCGTCATGGATTGCCTGTGCGTTAAATTTCATTAAATCAATATATGTTTCGCGTCCGGCGAGCCCGCCTTCGGGATCAAGCACGGCAAGATTCATTCCCAGGTCTTCAAGAAAGGGGATGAGGAGCTGGCTTGAGAGCTGGGGTTCGGAAAAAATAGTTTTTACGTTGTATTCTTTGGCGGTGCGGCTCAACTCGGCAAGATATTGCGGCGTGGGTTCACTGCCGGGGTACGGTTCAAATGAGGCGATAATATTAATTCCATAATCTTTGGCAAAATATGGCCAAGCATCATGCATGGTGATGATATTCTTATCCGTCAAATTACCGAGCAATTTTTTAATTTCCCGGTCGGCGGCATCAAGCTCGGACAAAAATGAGGCAGTATTCTGGTCGTAGTATTCGCCGTTAATTGGATCGGCGCTCTTGAGCGCGTTCAGAATATTTAGTGAGATAATGCGGGCATTTTTGAGGCTCAACCAATAATGCGGATTGGCGCCCGATTCCTCTTCATCCGCTATGAGTTCGATGCCTTTATCCACGATGATTACTTCTGAATTCGGCAGGGCTTGGGCGGTTTGAGATGCCCAAGTGTCAAGTCCGTGGCCGATGGCGAAAATTAATTTCGATCCCTGAAGATCCCTGATTCGTTCCGGCGTTATTTCAAAAGTATGGGGGCTGGCGCCGGGCGGTGCAATCAAGAGAACATCCATTTTATCTCCGGCGATGTTTTTTGCGATATCATAAATCGGGAAGATGGTGGCCGCGACGCGGGGTTTGCCCGAGACGGCCGGAATAGAATTGCTGAATAGGCTCAAACACGCCGCCACGCCGATTATGGCAACGAGCGCGAGAAACAGGACGAGTAGAATTGCCTTAGTTTTCATAAATTATTTTTTCCAAAATTCTTTCATCGCGTTCCAGTAAGTCGGGTCGTCGAATTTTTCATCCATATAATACCACCATTCAACGCCCCAGAGGTAGATTTCCGAGAATCCGGATCGGCGGGCAAAATCGGCATTTGTTTTTATTGTTTCTACGGTCATGGCATCGTGCATCTGATCCAAAGTCATTTTGTTGATGTGGTCCGGCGCCCATGGCTCGGCCTGCAGTTCGCTGCAAATTACTTTTTGCACGAGCGGAATAATAAGTGTAATTTTATTATGATAAAAACTCGGAGTAAGGGGATAGTAGAAATATCCGAAATAGCGGTTGTAGGTGGTGCGGTAGAGGCTGACGCCGAGCACGTCGACTAATCCGGCGGTGCGCATCCAGGTTGAAAGTTCTCCGGACTCGGTGACCATGACCGGCCGTTCGTCGAGCGATTTCACTAAATCAATTTCACGTTTCAGGAATTCAAGATCACCGGCTGGGCATTCACCAAAAAAATCGAGCAAGGGCTCATTCTCTACCTGCCAATACACGATGGCGCCATTGTTCTGGTAACGGCGGACAACCTCGCTGATAAATTTTAAAGTGCGATCCTGGCGTACGGCTGCGGGCAGATTTTTTACCCAGGCCGGAAAGTAGCATTCGGGCCAGCGGGGCTGCCGCTGTCCCAAAACCAGGATGATTTTGACGTTCCGGGCCGCGGCTTCGGAAACATACCAGTCCAAATCGGAAAAATCGAATTCACCCGGAGTTTTTTCAATGCCGCTCCAGTAGCCGGGCAGGCGGACGTGGCTGACCCGAAGGTCGTCGAGCATGGCGGTAAAGACATCATGGGGAGGGAGGCCGAGTTCTTCGGCGAAGACCGGGCTAAAGGTGACGCCCCAAGCCGGTTCGCCCTGGCTGTAATCGGTGCGATTTGCGATGAACAAAAAAACTCCAAAGGTTAGTGTCGCGATGATGACAATGAATAATATCACCCTCCAGATCATATAGGGATATTATAACATTTTTTTATGCGCATTGATATGGTATAATAATATTGAAATTATAACATGTCTAGAATTCAATTTTTTTTATTTTTATTATTTTTTTTGCTGGTTTTGCCGATTGGAATTGACGGGGCACAGGGATTTTTGGTTGATATTCCGTTGTACAAGCAAGAGCATCGCCTGAGCTGCGAGGTCGCGAGTTTGCGGTCGGCTTTGGCGTATAAGGGCGTGAATGTCAGTGAATCGGAATTGATCAAGCTTCAGCCGGTGAGCGGACCAGCGCGGTACAGCCGGGGCGTGTGGGGCGATCCGAGCAAGGGTTATGTGGGCAACATCAACGGTAGTCAGCCGAGAATGACGGGATATGGCATCTATTGGGAGCCGGTCGCGAAAATGGCAAATAAATACCGTCCGGCAATAGCCATCCGCAAGGCAAAATGGCCGGATATTACATCAAATCTCAAGGCCGGGAACGCGGTGATTGTCTGGGGAAATTACACGCAAAATCCGCGCGCCATGATCTGGAAAACCTCGGAGGGCGCGAAGGTGCTCGGATTTGTGGGCGAACATACTTACGTGGTGACGGGCTGGGAAGGGACGGCGGAAAATCCGACGCAAGTTAATCTAGTTGACCCGATGAGGGGCCGCATCAAGATGAGTTACGCGGATTTCATGAAGAACTGGTCGTATCTGGATCACAGCGCGGTTATTATTAATTAATAATTTAGAAAATTTTATGGAAAAATTGGAGATAGTCTTCAAAGTAGTGCGGCAATTTTTTTGGTCGCTATTGATCCAGGGAGTTTTTTTAATCGCGCTCGGCATCCTGATCGCCATATTTCCGGAACTTTTAGTGGCGCTGGTTTCGGTGATGTTCGTGATTCTCGGCGTGGCGATTATCGTGATCGCGGTCAAGGTCTGGAAATATTCCAAGCTGACGATTGAACTGTAGAAAGAGGTAAAAAAATATCCCGTCCCCGAAGAGTGTTCGGTGGCGGGATTTTGTTTATACCTCCAAGAAGTGGCGGTCGCAGGCGGTAATGAGCCGTTGTGTCTGGCGCTGAATCCGGCGGGTGAAAAGGTGATTGCGGAGCGAGTGGAGGTTGCCGGGCTCGGCGAGGTAGAGCAGGCCGTTCTGCTGATTGCGCAGGATCTGGATGATGGCCGGGAAATATCCGGCGCGCGTGTAGCAGTTGATGGCGTAGCACAGATAGCCAAGCCGTTCGGCGGCGTTGAAGATCAAAGCTTCAACCGGGTAAGCCCGCTTGAGTACGAGCACAAGATTTTTATCTTCCTTTTCCAGGGAGAGAAGACCGATTTCTTCTTCCGGAGCGAAGGCGTACTGCAGGAGATATGCCTGAATCCAGCCATGGCGCTCTTCAGAGTCGGGCACGATTCTCGCGGCAATCTGCCGGAAGTATTCAAGTTCGCTCGCCTCGGTCTTGACCTTGTCCTTGTGCTTCCAGAGCGTATCGTTGGTGGCGATTTCGCCCCAGTCATGGAGCAGGAAAGCCTGCATCAGGACTTCACGGTCGATGCGGCGGCCGTACTCTTCTTCAAGGTTCGCGAGATAGGGGATGAAGAAGATGTCGCGGACGGTATGGAGCAGGGAATTCTCATGGCCGCCCCATTCGCGGTAGTTTGCCCAGCGCTCCACTTCTTCCAGCCGATAAAGCGTGGAATCTAGAGCTTTCCGGTCGCCGTCATTGAGGCTCGCGTAGCTGAAATTGTCCCCCATGAGTTTCTTAGCCACGCTTATTATGAAGTCGCGTTGGGGTATCCGTTCGCTGATTCCCCAAAGCGTTGCCAGGGTTTGAGGGTGGTGCTTGACGCAGGCGATGAGGGGCAGATAGTTAAGGATGAATTTTTGCGTAAGCCGCTGGACTCGAGAGGAGATTCCGACGATTTGGCCGGTGATTTGAGTTGCCAAGGCGCACCTCCATGTTTCGTTAAGGTTCTTTTTTGATTCTCTCGGTTATGATAAGATTTGTCAAGTAGTATATGGATGAGACAAAATCAAAATTACTTCTCCACACCTGTTGTGGCGTATGCGGCGCCTGGGTGCCGGAAATGCTCGCGGTCGAGTACGCGGTTACGATTTTTTATTTCAACCCGAATATTTATCCGACAGACGAATATGAACGCCGGCGGGACGCGGCCAAGGCGACGGCCGAACGGCTTGGGATTGAGTTTATTGAAGGAGAATATGATCACAATGCCTGGCTTGAGGCAGTGCGCGGGCTCGAGACCGAGTCCGAGGGCGGCAAGCGCTGCGCCGTCTGCTTTGACTATCGGTTAGGCGAGACGGCGCGTTATTCACGTGAGCATGGGTTTGATTTTTTTGCCACCACGCTCACGATCGGCCGCAATAAACGGGCGGATATAATCAATCCGATTGGCGAGAAACGGGCAGGGGAATATGGCGTCAAATTTTTGGCCGGGGATTGGAAAAAAGCCGGCGGGCAGGAAGAGACGCGGCGGCGCACGGCGGAACATGAAATCTATCGGCAGAATTACTGCGGATGTGAATTTTGGAAATTTGTTTGAATTTCCCTTGGATTGATGTAATATATAGGCATTGATTTTATATAATTTTATTATGAAAAAAGTATTAGCAATTGCATTTTTAGTGATCTTGACCGGCGCGTTTTGGTTTAGCCCAGTGTCGGCGCAGGCTGAGCAGATCGATTTGTTTCAGACCGTATTGCAGGTGAATGAGGACGGGTCGCTGACCGTGGCCGAGCGGATTGATTATAATTTTGGCGAGCTGGAGCGGCACGGTATTTATCGGACGATTCCGTACAAATACACGCGCGATGCGAGTAATTATAAATTGCGCATTGAAGTTTTAAGCGTGGCGGATGAGGCGGGTCAGCCCTATGCATACGAGATGAGCCGGTCGTTCGGCAAACTGGAAATCAAAATTGGCGACGCGAACACCCTCATAACCGGCATGCACACTTATATAATCCAATATAAGGTTTTGCGCGGGCTGAATTATTTTGATGATCACGACGAATTGTACTGGAATACGAGCGGAAACGAATGGGAAGTGCCAATTATATCGCATGAGGCCGAGGTGATTTTACCCGAAGGCGCGGTGAACGAGAACGCGATTGCCAAGTGTTTTACCGGCGCCTACGCGAGCACGGAGGAGGCGTGTACTATTGAATCCACGGACCGGGGTTTTTATTATCGTGCCAGCCGGGGGTTCGCGGCTTACGAAGGCATGACAATCGTGGCGGGCTGGGATAAGGGAGTTGTGGCCAAACCGAGTTTGATGCAAAATATATTCTGGTTTTTTCAGGATAACTGGGGCGGAGTTTTGCCGCTTATTACAATCGCCGCAATGTTCGCGCTCTGGTGGAAGCGCGGCAAGGATGAGCCGGGCCGGGGGACCATAATCCCGGAGTATGAGGCGCCGGACGGGCTTTTGCCGGCCGAACTAGGCACGGCAGTGGATACGCGCGCAGACATGAAGGATTTAAGCGCCACC
Organism: Patescibacteria group bacterium; assembly: GCA_028710985.1. Classification (NCBI taxonomy): domain Bacteria; species Patescibacteria group bacterium. The sequence goes on along the minus strand of JAQTTB010000002.1, from coordinate 151,995 downwards.
ATGATTGATCTGGCGCGGCGCGGGTTTATGAAAATAAAATACATTGAAGAAAAGCAGTTCATCGGCAAATCAATTGATTATGAGCTCGTCCGCCTGAACCCGGGCAAGGCGCCGGAAAGCAAATTTGAGCAGGATTATCTGGCCGCGGTTTTTGGCACAAAGGACGCGGTGCGCACTTCGGCGCTCAAGAATAAATTTTATAAAAGCCTGCCCGAACTGACCAAGGTTTTGTACGCCAAGATGATGGAAAAGAAATACTTTACCCACCGATCGGACTCGGTTAAGGCGGCTTATATTTCGGTCGGTATTGCCATTGCGACCATTGGCGGATTCGCGGCGTTTTCCAGCGGCTCGGCGGCCAACGGGGTCGGCGCGATTATCTCGGGAATTATTGTGATGTTTTTTTCGCGCTTCATGGTCAAGCGCACGCGCGATGGCAGCATCGTGAAGGAGCGAATTTTGGGGTTCAAGGACTTTCTCAAGGTGACGGAAACCGACCGCTTAAAGTTTCATAATGCCCCGGCAAAGAAACCGGAGCAATTTGAAGAATTTTTGGCATACGCCATGGTATTGGGCGTGGAAAAGGAATGGGCCGGGCAGTTTAAGGATATTTACACGACGGCGCCGGACTGGTATGAGGGCCAGCCGGGCATGTTCAATACTCTCTTGTTTGTGAGTACGCTGAATTCATTTGAAAGTTCAACGCGGAGCACTATGGCTTCGCGTCCGTCCTCGGCCGGGAGCGGGGGGAGCGGGTTTTCCGGCGGCGGTTCGGGTGGGGGATTTGGCGGCGGAGGCGGCGGAAGCTGGTAAGCATGACGAGCTTGTAGGAATTAGCCTGCCTGCCGGCAGGCAGGCTTGTAGCTTGTAGGAATTATTTTATGGTATATTTGGTTGTTGAATTATTCTTTCTTTCACTGGGTCTGTTTTGGACCATGGTTGTGTTTATTTCAAATTTTATGAGCGCGCCGTGGGTGCCGCTTACGACAGCTAAAGTTCGACGTATGCTTGAGATTGCCGAGGTCAAGCCCAATGAGGTGGTAATGGATTTGGGTTCGGGCGATGCCCGGGTTTTGATTGAAGCAGCTAAAAAATTTCAGGCCCGGGGCGTGGGCATTGAACTAAACCCGTTTCTGGCCTGGTTGTCTCGGCTGGATTTGTGGATCAGGGGATTGGGAGGCCGTGTCAAAATCAAGCGCGGTAACATGTATAAAGCTGATTTTGGCCAAGCCGATGTGATTACCGCCTACCTTATGCCCAAGGCCATGGTTCGACTCGAAGAAAAGATTGAAAAAGAGGTTAAGCCTGGGGCGAGGGTGGTTTGTTGCGCCTTTCCGCTTCTCAGGCGGTCGGCGGTCCGGAAAGAGCGGGTTGGGGCGGGGTGCTTTTATCTGTATAAATTTTAGGCAATAGCAGAACCAGAAATTGGGTGAGTTATCCACAAGCGGAACACAATATCTTGTGTTATAATAGTTTTTGCGGGCACAAGATATTGTGTCAGGACATTAATATGAGTTATCCGTTTTACGACTCACCTGCCTGCCCTGCCTACCGGCAGGCAGGCGGCAGGCAGGTATTTTTTATTCTCGCTTTAAATACAGCTAAATATTGCCAATATGGACCAATCAATTTCGCGCGGCCAAGAAAAACAATTTTTTTCCGTCACGGATTCACTTGCGGCCAAGGAGGTGCCGGAGCGGGTTTGGCAGTATTTGGCCACGGTAAAAAATATAAAGAAAAGAAACGGGGACGTGCAGGATTTCAACCCGGATAAGCTCACCAAATCTATTTGGTACAGCTTTACGGACGCGGGGATGAAGGATGCGGCTCTGGCGCGCAAGGTCGCGAGCCAGGTCTTGAGCCGGCTGGCGTATCAATTCAACGGGCACACCACCCCGACGTCCGATGAGGTGCGTGAAATTGTTCAGGTAACGCTGATTGACCATAATCTGACGCACGTGGCCAAGTGTTTTATTGCTTACCGCCAGAAAAAAGGCCAGAGCCTGGAGAAGGTTCCGGTTTACGGTCCGGGCATCCGGTTCACGCGGTTTTTTACAGTTCCGGGAGTACATCCATATGATGCGATTGAGTGGGAGCGGCGTGACGCCCGCATCACGAACGACAAGGGCGAGGTGGTTTTTGAGCAAAAGGATGTTGAGGTTCCCAAAGCCTGGTCGCAAACCGCGACAAATATTGTTGTTTCCAAATATTTTCGCGGCCAGATTGGCAAACCGGATCGGGAGTTGAGCCTGAAGCAGATGATTGACCGGGTTACAAAAACGATTACCGACTGGGGGCGCTGCGGTGGATATTTTGAAACCCAGGAAGACGCGCAGGCGTTTGAAGACGAGCTATGTTATATTCTCGCGAATCAATACGCGGCGTTCAATAGCCCAGTCTGGTTTAATGTGGGTATCAGCGAGCGGCCGCAGACATCGGCATGCTTTATTAATTCGGTGCAGGATGACATGCGTTCGATTCTGAACCTCGCGATGACCGAGGGCATGCTTTTTAAATACGGTTCCGGAACGGGCAGCAATCTTTCATCACTTCGTTCTTCAAAAGAGTTTCTGGGTTCCTCGTCGGGCAAGTCTTCGGGGCCGGTTTCTTTCATGAAGGGCTTTGACGCTTTTGCCGGGGTTATCAAGTCCGGCGGCAAGACGCGGCGCGCGGCCAAGATGGTAATTTTAAATATTGACCATCCGGATATTGTTGAATTTATAAACTGCAAATCCAGCGAAGAGAAAAAAGCATGGGCGTTAATTGACGCGGGGTATGACGGATCATTTGACGGCGAGGCGTATAATTCAATATTTTTTCAAAATGCAAATAACAGCGTGCGCGTGAACGACGATTTCATGCACGCGGTTGAGGCGGATGAAGAGTGGGCGACAAAAAAAGTGACCACCGGCGAGACACTTGAAAAATTTCGCGCCAAGGATTTGATGAAGCAGATTTCCAAGGCGGCGTGGATTTGCGGCGATCCGGGCCTGCAGTTCGACACGACCGTGAACCGCTGGCACACCTGTCCGGTGTCGGGCCGCATTAATGCCTCCAATCCCTGCTCGGAATATATGTTTCTGGATGATTCGGCGTGCAATCTCGCTTCAATCAATTTGATGAAATGCCGTCGTGAAGACGGTGAGTTTGATACGCAACAATTTATCCATACCGCTCGGACCTTGGTCACGGCGCAGGAGATTGTGATTGACAATTCTTCCTATCCTACGCCGGCGATCGAGCAGAACGCGCGGGATTTTCGTCCGCTCGGGCTGGGGTATGCCAATCTCGGCGCGCTTCTTATGTCGCGCGGCCTGGCTTATGACGGTGATGAAGGACGAAATTTCGCGGCCGGAGTGACATCTCTTATGACCGCGACGGCTTATGACCAGTCGGCCCGCCTGGCGGAACGCCTGGGCACCTTCCGTTGTTATCCGGAAAATGAAGAATCGTTTTTGCGTGTGATTGAAATGCATCGTGATGCGAGCCAGCGGATCGAACCGGCGGGCGCGCCGCCGCTTCTTCTGGAAACAGCAAACCGCATGTGGGATGAGGCTTTGGCGCACGGCCAAGAGAGCGGGTACAAGAACGCGCAGGTGACGGTTCTTGCGCCGACCGGAACGATCGGATTCTTGATGGATTGCGATACCACGGGCATTGAGCCGGATATCGCGCTTGTAAAATATAAATGGCTGGTCGGCGGCGGCTTAATTAAAATGATTAATCACACCGTGCCTGAAGCGCTTGCCGATCTGGGATATCCGGCCGAACAGGTAAAGTTGATCCTGGAATACATTGACGCGAACGATACGATTGAGGGCGCGCCGAATCTCAAAGAAGAGCATCTCAAGGTTTTTGACTGCGCTTTTAAACCGCAGAACGGCAAGCGAAGTATCCATTACATCGGACACGTGAAAATGATGTCCGCGGTCCAGCCGTTTCTTTCGGGTGCGATTTCCAAAACCGTAAACATGCCGGAGGATGCGACCGAAGATGAAATCGCGGAAACTTATATGCTGGCCTGGCGTTCTGGTCTTAAGGCAATCGCGATCTACCGCAACAATTCAAAACGCACCCAGCCGCTCACTACTTCGAAAGACGGCAAGGATGTGAAACCGGCAAAAGCGGCCGAGGCAAGAGCCGAAGAGTACAAGCCGCGCCGCCGCCGTATGCCGGATGAGCGCCGTTCTATCACCCATAAATTCTCGGTAGCCAATCACGAGGGTTATATTACGGTCGGTATGTTTGACAACGGCGAACCAGGAGAGATTTTTATCACCATGAGCAAGACGGGCAGCGTGATCTCCGGACTCATGGACGCATTTGCCACGTCAGTTTCAATTGGCATGCAGTACGGAGTGCCGCTCCGCGTGCTGGTGAATAAATTCGCGCACATGCGGTTTGAGCCGTCGGGTGTGACTAACAATCCGAATATCCGTATCGCGAAATCAATTATTGATTATATTTTCCGCTGGTTGTCTATGAAATTTTTGCCGGCCGAAGAGCAGGCAATGATCGGCATCAACGCGCCGCAGGAACTGCCCCAGCAGATAGAGACGCAGACGCCCTCGGAAAAGGTTGAAGAGATTGATTTGAAAAAACAAAAATTACCGCTCGGCCGCCAGCTCGGACAGGATGACACAGTGACTTTTGACATGCAAGCCGACGCGCCGGTTTGCGATACCTGCGGCAGCATGATGGTGAGAAACGGCGCGTGCTATAAATGTTTGAACTGCGGAGGAACGAGCGGCTGCTCCTGACGAGCTTGTAGCTTGTAGGAAGTAGCCTGCCTGCCGGCAGGCAGGCTTGTAGGAATTTAATACAATAATCTCTACGAGATGATACATGTCTATACTGGTGATGGAAAAGGGAAGACCACGGCGGCAATCGGACTTGCGATGAGGGCGGTGCAGTCAGGACGGCGCGTGGCGATTGTGTATTTTGACAAGGGCGGGGATTTTTATTCGGAAAGAAAGATGTTTGAAAAGCGTTTTGCAGACGAAATTGATTTTTGGGCATGCGGCCGCGCGAGGTTTAACCCAGCAACGGATCAATTTGATTTTTCGGTAACCGATGAGGACAGGTGGGAAGCAAAAAGGGGATTGGAAATCGCGCGCGAGATCCTGGAACGCGCCGAGCATGATGTTTTGATTCTTGACGAGATTAATAATATTCTGCATCAGGAACTTGTCGCGCTCGCCGATGTTCTGGATTTGATTTTGCCCAAGCCGGAGCGCATTGAATTGGTGCTTACCGGACGCAACGCGCGGCCGGAAATAATGCAGGCCGCGGATCTGGTGACTGACATGAGGAATGTGAAGCATTATATGGATCAGGGTGTCGCGGCGAGAGCGGGAATTGATTATTAGCGAATTAAATTCAAAAACCGCCCCGGTATCCGGCGGCGGTTTTATTTATTTTTTGGTCGGGTCTGCCTGCGGCAGGCAGGCTGGCGGGACTCCCGCTCGCTCCGACCTGCCTGCCGGCAGGCAGGCTCGCGGTCCGGGGCGCTGCGCACCAAATGCTCCCAGGGTCGCATTTTCTCGCGCCCTTCGAGTCCCTTTTCGAAATAGATTTGTATTTATAATGGTCGGGCTGGCGGGACTCGAACCCGCGGCCTCATCGTCCCGAACGATGCGCGCTACCAACTGCGCTACAGCCCGATGAAATATTCTTTAGCTTAATATGGCCCTCTTCGATGATTTTTTCAATAAAATCTCGACGCTTTAATTTTTTTAGTCTGTATTCAATTTGTTTTGCCTCGGTAATTGTATCATAGGATTGTACAAGCTTTAATACCCATGGCCCCTTGTTTTTCGTTGATTTCACTCTGCCGTAATTATGATCAATTAGTCGATGCGCTACATCTGTGCTAGAGCCGATATAAAATCTACCATTAGAGGTGCTTTGTAAAATATATACAAATCCTTTTCTCATCTTTTTTAATATTCTAAAGTATGAGTCCCGACTTCCGCCCGCGGCGGAATGTCGGGACGCTACAGCCCGATGAAATATTAATTGAGTATTAAGCTACAGCCTGCCTGCCGCAGGCAGGCCCGATGAAGAATAATTTGACTAAATTCTAGCATGTTTGTAATATTAAGTCAAGAATTTCGCTTATATTAAATAAAAAAGTCTCCCGCACCGCGGGAGACGAGACGCGTTAGCCATCCAGTACCCAGGTGTGCAGGGCATCTTCCGGCCGCTCATAAGAGACGGTCTTGAGGACGAGTCCGCAATGTGGACAGAAGAAGTCGGTTTTGCCGGGTTCAATGTCCGAAGGCGACCGATGGGGCGGCTGATGAAAGCCGAAATGGCAGCGAAAGTCTCGCCACAGTTCGTCATCCCAGAGATTGGAAAAGAACTCCCTTACCTTATTCATCCCTTCCTCCTTGAAATATTGGCAACAGTTTATCATTATGGATTTATTTAGTCAAAACCTAAGGCGCACACCCTCGCCGCTCGCGGATCGTATGAGGCCAAGGACTTTGAGCGAGTTCGTCGGCCAGGAGCATTTGGTCGGCGAAGGCAAAATGCTGCGCAATCTTCTGGAGAGCGATCAGCCGCCTTCAATGATTTTTTGGGGTCCGCCCGGAACCGGCAAGACAACGCTCGCGAAAATTATTGCCAATCAGACCAAATCAAATTTCGTGGAGGTTACAGCCGTTTCCACGGGAATCGCCGAGGTCAAAAAGATTATTGAAAAAGCCAAAGAAGACCGCCGGCTCTATCTTAAAAAAACAATATTTTTTGTTGACGAAATACACCGTTTCAACAAAGCCCAGCAGGACGCGTTTTTGCCGCACGTTGAACAGGGAAACATAATTTTAATCGGTGCGACAACCGAAAATCCGAGCTTTGAAGTAAATTCCGCGCTTTTATCGCGGTGCCGGGTTTTTGTTTTGAACCTGCTCAAGCCCGCGGAAACCCGGCGTATTCTGGACTTCGCCCTTCGAGATGAAGTCAGGGGACTCGGGGCAATGAATATTCAAGTTGAGCCAAAAGTCCTGGATTATCTTGCCAACATGGCGGCCGGAGATGCGCGGACCGCGTTAAACGCCCTGGAGACTGCGGTTAACTCCACTTCAAAAAACGGTCAAAAAATGGTAAAATTGGAGCTGAAGGACCTCGCCGAGGCGCTCCAGCGGACACATCTTTTGTATGACAAGACCGGCGAAGAGCATTACAACATAATTTCCGCTCTGCATAAGTCAATGCGCGGTTCGGATGCGAATGCGGCGCTTTATTGGCTCGGCCGCATGCTCGAGGGTGGTGAAGACCCGCTTTATGTGGCGCGGCGGCTGGTCCGGTTCGCAAGCGAGGATATCGGCCTTGCGGATCCAAACGCGCTGGTTCAAGCGGTTTCGGCGTTCACGGCATCGCATTATCTCGGCATGCCGGAATGCAACGTAATTCTGGCGCAGGCCGTGGCATATCTTTCCAAAGCTCCGAAATCAAACAAACTTTACATGGCATACTGCAGCGTGCAGAAAGATATTAAAGAGTTGGAGAATTTGCCCGTGCCCTTGCATATCCGGAACGCGCCTACGGATTTAATGAAGGATCTGGGATATGGCAAGGGGTATAAATACAATCCAAATTACGAGGGCAAGGTGGAACAGGACTATCTGCCCGAAGAATTGAAGGGACGGAAATATTTGAATAGTTAAAAGTCAAAAGTCTAAAGTTAAAAGTTGAGTTAAAAGTCGTTAAGTCAATAACTTTTAGACTTTGGACTTGACTTTAGACTTTTAACTTTTAACTTTTGACTAAATAAAATATGGCGTTGCGAAGTAAGAAAATATTGATGGTTGTCGCGCCCGAGGGTTTTAAAGACGATGAGTGCTTTATTCCTAGGGAGATTCTTGAAAAAGAAGGTGCCGTGGTGCAGGTTGCTTCTTTGGATTCCGGCATCGCGACGAGCGAAAACGGCAAGAGCCTTGATGTGGATTTCGCGGCCGATGAAGTGAGGGCCGAAGATTTTGACGCCGTGATTTTTGTCGGCGGACCGGGCATGGGCGAGCATGTTAAAGAACCGAGTTTTGTGGATTTGGCGCGTGATTTTTACGATCTGGGTAAGATCGTGGCGGCAATCTGCGTGGCGCCGCTGATTCTGGCGAACGCCGGAATACTTTCGGCCAAGTCAGCGACTTCGTGGTCCGGCGGGCAAACCGAGCTTGAGGAAGCCGGCGCGAAATGGACCGGAGAGCTGGTGGAAGTTGACGGAAAAATTATCACGGCACGAGGGCCGTCGGCAGCCGGAAAATTCGGCCGGGCATTGGTAAAATTTTTAAGCTGATATGAATGATGAAAAATGGGACAAAATAAAAGGCATAGTGAAAGACAGTTTTAAGGTTGAGGAAGAAAACAGCGGCGAGCTCGAGGACATCCCGCGCTCAAGGGTTGAATGGCTTGTTTTTGAGGGTCCGATGGGGCGCATCCGCATAGAACGCACAACCAAGCCGGTTGTGCTGGATAAAAAGATGACTTATTCCAAGCGCATGGGCGATACGGCGGCGGTTGATTATATTTATTCCGAAGATGAATACAGCCAGACCTTTAAAGCCTATATCTGGAAGGATAGTGACTGGGTTGAAATAAACGCCGCCAATTTGGGGCTATGAGAATTTTTGAAAACACCAAAATCGTTCTCTGGATTATATTTTTCGTGATTGGTGTTTTTTTGATTGTCGGCGTTTACGCGTATTTTGTTACTTTGCCGGAGGCATTTCTCGCGGTGGCGATTAAAAAGTTCGCGCGGGTTGAAACCGCATATTATGATTTACAGTTTGAGGCGGTTGGAAATTTGATAAAGCCCGGAACCGTGATAAGCGGTCTGGGTTATTCCAAAAAAGTGCATCAGGCCGAGGGCAAGATTAAAGGCAATATTTTCGGAGTGATTGACACGGCGACGCCGGGCATGCCGTATATCGCGGACGCGAGAATTACGGCATATGATAAAGGCCAAAAAAATAAATACGTTATTGATTTTTCACAAACCGTAACCGCGGACGGCTCGTTTATTGAGATTGATAAAGCGCCGACCAGTGAGGAAATCAATCTTGAACCGTTTTTTGACAAATCGGCTGAGACGGACCAGGATTTTTTTGAACAGTTCTGCGGATGGATTAATCATAATCTTGCGGCGCAGCAGGTGACAGATATAAGGCGGCTTATTATCGACAGCCGGCTTTTTAAATTTAAAGAAAAAATAGGTTATGACTTTTTTGGATTTAATTTAGTGCGCGGTTTTAGTGTTGAACTGGACAAAGACGCGGCTTTGGAGTTTGTAAAAAATTATAATTTAATTACGCGCGGACGCGGTCTCAAGCCAAGCGAATTACCGCGCATTGAAGATTGGATAAATAAAATTGGGGGCATGGACATTGAATTCTGGATCGGCTGGAGCAATAAGAATATTTATCGGATCGTTGTGCGCGGGAATTATGCGCAGGATAACGGAACCGACGTGAATTTCGCGATTGTATTAAATCTTTCAGATTTTAACGGCGAACAATCAATTGAGGCTCCGGAGAATGCCAAACCGGCGCGCGATATTCTGCGCGGCGCCGGTGGCTTGCCGCAGGCCGGCGAAGCCGAGTCGCTGCCCGAGGGCGGGACAGAGTCGTTTGGGCAGGGCTCAACGGTTCTTCAGACGAGCGGCGGCGCCGGGGGAGGAGCGATTGACGAGTCGGGCTTTCGCGACGCGGACCGCGACGGACTTTATGATACTTTTGAATTTTCCCTGGGTACGAATCCGAATAATCCGGATACTGACAGCGACGGCATGGATGACGGCGAAGAGGTGAAGAACGGACGGAATCCGGCCGGCGAGGGTATGCTTTTTGATTATTAATTTTATGAGCAAGCAGAGTTGGTCAAATTATAAAAAACAGGACAAGCGGTATATCTCGTCTCTTTTCAGCTCACGGCTGAGATTATTGAAAATTCTTTTTATTATACTCGCGGTCGTAATTGGCGCTAAGCTTTTTATTCTGCAGGCGCTCGAGCATTCATTCTATGCCGCGCTTGCTTCGGACCAGCATGAGATTTATAAAAATCTTTTTCCAGAACGCGGTACGATTTATGCCGGCGACGAATTAAGCGAAAATAAATACATAATCGCAACCAATGAAGAACTGAATCTCCTTTACGCGGATTCGCGGAATATCGATAATCCGGAAGAAGTGCTGAACGGGCTTCAGGGAATATTGCAGTTTAGTGACGAGGAGAAAACCAAGCTTGCGGCGCGCCTTTCCGACAAGAGCGATCCGTATGAGCCAATTCAGCACGGCTTGACTGATGACGTGGCGCAAAAAATCAAAGATTTAAATTTTCAAGGAATTGCGTTTATTAAAGAAAGCACGCGGTTTTATCCGGAAAATGGATTGGGCGGGCATTTAATCGGATTCGTCGGATCGGATGAGGGCGGAGAAAGAAGCGGAAAGTACGGCGTTGAAGGATATTTTGATCGCGAATTGGCCGGCGAACCGGGTTTTTTACATTCAGTACTTGATGCGACCGGCAGCTGGATTACGGTCGCGGATCGGAGTTTCAAGCCCGCGGTTGACGGTGATGACATCTATCTTACCATCGACCGGAATATACAGTATCAGGCGTGCAGCCGGCTTAAAGCGGCGGTTGAAAAGCACGGGGCCGACGGCGGTTCGATTATTGTCATGCGGCCTGACGGAAAAATTCTTGCCATGTGTTCGGCGCCGGATTTTGATTCCGGAAAATATAATGAAGTAGAGGATATTACAACGTTTAATAATTCGGCAATATTCAATTCGTATGAGCCGGGCTCGGTTTTTAAAGCCATTACCATGGCGGCAGCGCTGGATCAAGATAAAGTAACGCCGAAATCAACATATGAAGACGCCGGAGAAATTAAATACGGCGATCATGTAATAAAAAACAGCGATGAGCAGGCGCACGGTATTCAAACAATGACGCAGGTCCTGGAGCTATCGCTCAATACCGGAGCGATATATGCAATGGAGCAAATCGGCAAGGATAAATTTCAGGAGTACGTGAAAAATTTTGGATTCGGACAGATGACGGAGATTGAACTTGAGACCGAACAGGCGGGCGATATTTCCAGCCTGGACAAGAGAGGCGATATTTTTGCGGCAACGGCTTCTTTCGGGCAGGGGATTACCGCGACCCCTCTACAGGTCGCGACCGCGTTTGCCGCGATTGCGAACGGCGGCAAGCTTGTCAAACCCTACGTAATTGATAAGATTGTGTCTCCCGACGGTTCGGAGACGATTAGCGAACCAAAAGTGGTCGAGCAGGTTATTTCAGCCAGAACTGCGACTTTGCTTTCCGGCATGCTGGTATCGGTGGTGGAGAACGGTCATGGCCAGCGCGCCGGCGTGTCCGGATATTACGTGGCCGGTAAAACCGGAACGGCGCAGGTGCCGCGAAGCGACGGTCAGCCGGGGTATGATCCAAACATCACGATTGGTACGTTTGCCGGATTCGCGCCGGCGCAAAATCCGGCCTTTGTCATGCTGGTCAAAATCGATCATCCGCGTGATGTGCAGTGGGCCGAGAGTTCGGCCGCGCCTCTGTTTGGCGAAATGGCCAAATTTCTGTTAAACTACTTGGAGGTACCGTCGGAACGATAATTTAAGTATTTAGAGACAAATTCATGAAAATGATTATTCAGAAAGTATTATACTTTTTGTCAAAGCAAATTTTATATAAATATAAGCCCAAGATAATCGGCATTACGGGTTCAATGGGCAAGACTTCGTCAAAGGAGGCGATTTTCGTCGTCCTCTCCAGCAAATTCAATGTTCGCCGCAATATCAAGAATTATAATAATGAAATTGGTTTGCCACTCACGATTATCGGCGAATCATCGGGGCTAAAATCAGTCTTGCGCTGGCTGGGAATTTTTTGGAAAGCATTTGAACTTTTAATTTTCCGGGATGAAAATTATCCGCAGATATTGGTTTTGGAAATGGGCGCGGATCGTCCGGGTGACATAAAATATTTGACCAATCTCGCTCCCTGTGATGTCGGCGTGGTTACATCAATCGCGCCGGTGCATGTTGAATTTTTTCAAGATATAAAAGGCGTTCTTCAGGAGAAAAAGATTGTAGTTTCGCATCTCGGGCCGGATAAACTTGCGATATTGAATAGAGACGACATTAATGTCTGGAATATCCACGAAGAAACCCGGGCGAAAGTAATGGGTTATGGCTTTGAGGAAGGCGCCGATGTTCGCGCAATTGAAATGATGAATAAATTTATTCCGGATCCGTCGCGCCCGGAAGAGGAAATTTCCGGCGTAAATTTCAAAATTATTCACGGAGGCAACGCGGTGCCGGTAACCCTGCCGGCCGTGCTCGGACGAGCCCACGCGTATGCGGCGCTGGTTGGCGCGGCGGTCGGAGTTCATTTCGGTATGAATATGGTTGATATCGCCCAAGCGCTCAGAAATTATCAGGCCCCGCGCGGACGCATGAGGGTGGTTAAGGGCATCAAGAATACATGGTTAATCGATGACACCTATAACGCATCCCCGCTTGCCACGCTCTCGGCGGTCAATACTCTTGCCGAACTGGAGATATTCGAATCCGGCCGGCGTTGGGCCGTACTCGGGGATATGCTCGAACTCGGCAATTTTACGGAAAAAGGGCATGCGGATGTGGGAAAACGTGTTGGGGATCTGGGAATTGATTTTTTGGTGACAGTCGGGGAGCGCGCCAGGGATATTGCCAAGGCCGCAATCGCGGCTGGCATTCCGGAAGACCATATTTATTATTTCAACTCATCGCCCGAGGCCGGAAGATTTTTGCAGGACCAAATTCATGAAAACGACCTGCTGCTCATGAAGGGTTCGCAGGGCATGCGCATGGAGCATGTGGTGAAAGAGCTTATGGCCGAACCCTTGCGGGCCGCGGACCTGCTTTGTCGTCAGGACGAAACCTGGCTGAAATAAGATAGAAGTCAGGCAGTATTGAAAAAAATAGTATTTTGCAGTAGGATGGTTTATCAACGGCCTCATCGTCTAACGGTTAGGACACATCCCTCTCAAGGATGGAACAGGGGTTCGATTCCCCTTGAGGCTACCAAGAAATATGAAATTCATTTTTTAGTTTATAAATAGGCGGCCAGAGAGGCCGCTTTTAGTATTTTGCATCGGTTTGCGTAAAATGTTATAATACTAATAATAATTTTATGGCCAAACCTACAAAAAATGCTCCCCTATATTGCACGATCCTAACCATAGTTACCGTCGTGATGGCAATTATGGCTTTCTTTTACTTCAATCCTTTGTGGATCATAATCGGTCTCATGCCGGTTGTCATTTATGAAATTTATCGTACGCAAGAGGGCGCAACTACCAGATATTCTGCAATTGCCCTGTTGATTATTTTAGTCCTGGAGGCAATTTTAATAATTTTTAGGGTAAATTTTGATTTGGCTAATTTTTTCGGTGAAGAGAGTAAGTATATTGGTGGATATTATTTGCCCCTGGGTGATATTAAAATCTTTGGTCCGATTTTAACCGCGATTTTATCAGTGGTTTTGTTTTTTCGCACGGCCGGTGTTTATACCAAGTGGCTATCGGTAGTCATCTGTATCGGATCCTTAACCGCGGTTTACATCATGAATCCCGTTTTTTTTCAAAGCCTTTTAAAAATTATTATCAATGGTTTAATTGATAGGATTAACTTATATTAAATTTTCGGCGAAGGAATAATAAAGGTCGGAGAAAAGAATTTTATTATTTTACTAAATATTAAATCTATGGATACTAAAACCACTACAAAAACAACTACGAGCAATAAAAAAACAATTACAGTTATTATTATTGTATTGGCGGTGCTGGTGGTAGCGGGCGGTTTATATTACGGTTATAATCGCTGGCGCCAACAGAGGATGGCAAATCAAATCCTACAAGAGATATATGGGGTGAATACGGGCATGGGCGGATTGCTGGGCAAAATTACTGGCGGAGGCGATTTATCCGAACAAATAGCGCAGGAAATTGCCAAAGAAGAGGCTGAGAGTGAAGCGGAGCAAGCGGCCGAAGAGGCCCGAGAGGCAGCCAAAACGCCGAAAGACAGGTATAACGAGGCAGAGGAAGCCGAGATTTACGATGATAATTCACGATCTGCGGCTGAAGAAGCCAAAAAAGATTTGGAGAAAGTTTTTGGGGATGTTAAATTAACTGCCGTTTCTTCGAGCGTGTATGATTCCGAAGGCGCAGTTTTTTCCATAATGGAATTTAAAATCTCACGCTTGGCGACTGGGGCTGATTTGAGTGCGCTCAATGAGGTAATTAAAGACAAGGGTCTGGAGATTATTCAAAGCAGTATTGATGACAAAACTGCCATGATAATGGCTGGCGATATGGAGACTTATTCATATTCCGTTGGCTTTGAGGTTGATGGGCAGGATGTGAGTGTCAATATCACGAAGATTGCTCAATAGTTTTAATTTTTTAATTTCATCTATATGGCGCAGGATGCCCCAATGAGTGGCGGAAATAAAAATACTACAATGGCTGCCATCGCGTATATTTTATTTTTTGTTCCACTCCTAACCGGCGATGCTCGCAAAGATCCGTTCGTGAAGTATCATGTTAAACAGGGTTTGGTATTGTTTCTGCTTGTAGTTTTAATCAATGTGATTGGCTGGATAATCCCGTTTTATTTCTGGTTTACCGTTAGTTGGATTCTGAGCTTAGGCACCTTGGTTTTATTGATCCTCGGTATTATTAATGCCGTCAATGGGAAACAAGAGCCATTGCCAATCGTTGGCAAGTTTGCCGATGTGTTCAAGTTTTAATTCAAATTGCCAATCTTAAAAACGGGCGTAATGCCCGTTTTTTGTTTAATGCGAGTAAAATAAAAATGGGCCCACCTCAAGCGAGATGGGCCGCGGTCAGCGGGAAGTGCGATGCATTTTTCGTAGATGTGCTAGCCCTGTCTCTTCGATCGGACTGCCGATGAAGCCCTTGCCCGGCGTTAGTTTGCCTTGAAGCGCCAGGGAGACGGTTGCCCTTGCCTTTGCCAGCTGTTCCAGGGTTGGCTGTGAGTCGTAGGGATCGCAGGAAAAGCGGCCCCGTTGAGTCATGTTATCAGCTTCCTCCCTGGACAGCGGTTTGCGGTTAGGCATAGTTTTCCTCCCGTTCGGATAATTTCCGAATTGGTGGTAATTGGTTGAGAGCTAGCTCCATCGTTGTGCCATCATTACAGAACGCAATTATATGAGGATATATGAAATATCCAGGTTCGATTTCTTGCCAGCCGGCTTCAAGCCTTTCTCGGCGAATTGCCTCGTAATCAACCGGTTCCGGCTGACGGTCGCTCGATTCGGCATGAAGCGGTTGAAACAACTGCCGATAAAAATTCTTCCGCTTTCTCCCAGGGTATATTTTGCATGCCATCAGCAGTAGCGAGATTAAGGAAACATAAATAGCGGCGATTGTTAAAAGTTCTTCTGTCATTGCGCATCCTCCTTTGTGAAAATTATACATTCCGATATGGCAGGGAGTCAAATAGAGTTGATATTAATTATTTAATGTTGACTGCCGGTCTCATCTTGGGGCCGGTTTTATTTTTTTATACATTATGATAATATTAATTTAGGTCTTTTAATCAAGAAAAGGAGATGCCACGTGGGAGATAAGATAAAACGAAACAACCTTGATTTGGCGAAGTTCGCCGAGGAGAATGGACTCGTCGTCGAATACGATGGGAGTCCGGTCGGTACAACTGAGAAATTAAGGGATATTCCCATGAACTTCGACGCGATTTGGGAGGAGGCCGCGAGATGCGAAAAGGCAGGTACGGCCTTCAAATACCAGCCGCCGGACGAGATACCTACATAGCGCTTTTTCTCACCGGCCTTATCATTGCAGCAAGTAACGCAAGGAGGTAGCATGGAGGCGTATCTTCAGATTTCCGAATGGCAGCAGGTGGTGATCGTAGTCCTTTCAGCTCCTTTGGCGCACCTGGTCGTCTTTAAGCTCATTGAATGGCGGTCGCGATAGATTTCTCGCCGGTCCTTGCTCAAAGGCCGGTTTTATTTTTGATATTTTAATATAAAAAAGGACCACCAAGGGGTGGTCATAAGAGCGAAAGACGAAGTGATATGAGTTAGGCGTATCGGATCAGGCGCACTCAGTAGGACTGAGAGATCGCGACTGGGCTGCAAGCCACATGCGCGAAGAAAGCCTGATGGTTAAGCCGATACACTAAGCGCCCGCGCACTCAGTAGGAGACTGAGAGATCGCGACTGGGCTGCAAGCCACATGCGCGAGTACGGGCACTCCCAAGCCGGTATCGTCATTCACTGTTTTTCCAGTCTCTGGGGAGACCAGGGAGAGATCATTTTAACACGGTGGGAACACGGGAACGCTTGAACGTCAGCTCTCGCTTTTCATGTCCGGACGCCCGCACCTCTTTAGGGTAGGTTCGTCGAACACTATCCCTGTGCTTTGCTCGACCGTTCAAACGGTGAGCTAGTTAGGGGAAGGCGAAAGAAGACATTAATGTTCCGTTTCACTTCATCCGCCCGAGCCCTCGGGGGATTGGTGAAGGGCGGAAGCGAAGCATTCCCGTGCCCCACCGGAGCGACACGACGAGGAGCGCCCTGTCATTGACAACGGTAGCATATTTGCGAATTTTTGTCAATGTGCGGACGTTCCTGATCGGTTGCCAAATATGCGATTATTTGATATATTATTCGTGCTATGAATCCATTTTTCGCATCAGCGATCGCGTTTCTTGTGGCCACGCTTCTGTGCGTGGCGCTGGTTTTGATTCGGTCGGTCCGGATATCGGATTTTTTCCGGGGCCAGGTGGCAGGTATGCAGGCCGCGACGTCGGAGCGCGTGCGCATCTGGGGCGTAATATTTGCGGTAGGCGCGAATATTGTTTTCGCACTCGGCGCGGCGCTGGTTTTTAGATATATGATTTCGCAGTACGGCGCGGACGCTAAAACTCATTTTATGGCCGTGGCCGGCGCGTTTGTTCTGCTTTTTACATTTCTCGCGGTTCTGACGCGCAAGAGAGGAATGGTAATTGAAAAAATTAGTTTGAATTTGATTTTTGGCATTATCTACGGAGTGCTCATACCCCTGCTTTCCTATTAATTTTTATTTAAAATGACCCGACGGCGGGTCATTTTTTATTTATGTTCAATTACGATTTACATATGCAAAGATTTACTGTACAATTATCATAATATGGCATCGGGAAAGATAAAAAAGCGATATATTATTGGGATTGCCATTGTTTTGTTAATTGCGGCCGCCGGTTTGGCGCGCGTATTTTGGTTTAGTGAGAAGGCAGCGGAATACGATACCGTGAGGGTTTATCGCGGTAATTTGATACAGACCGTGGACGCGACCGGAACCGTGAAGGCGCTTGCCGAGGTGCAGCTTTCATTTGAATCCAGCGGCACGCTTGCGAGTACCACGGTGGAGGTTGGTGATACGGTGGAAAAAGGACAGGTTCTAGCCGAGCTGGATAACAAAGAGCTTCAGTATCAGCTGGATCAGGCCAAGGCAACGCTTGATCTGGCGCAGGCAAATTTGAATCTCAAGATTGTCGGCGAGTCTTCACAGTCGGTCCAGGTTTCAAGCGCGGATGTGGCAAAGGCCGAGGCATCGCTTCGGAGCGCGGAAGTGGCTTTGAGCAAGGCTCGGCAGGATTTAACTAACGCAAAGACAACGACCGGCGATTCGGTTGATACGTCCGGGCTCACTCTCGCGGCCGCGGAAAATACTCTTGCCATACGCCAGGCAACTTATGACAATACACTCGCGCAGAGTGTGGAAAACGAGAACGACGCGTATGAGGATACGGTCGTTATTTTAAAGGACGCGCTTTCGTCCATGGCGACATCGCTTTCGGACATGGACAACACCCTCGCCGTAGATGACACTTCGGCGAATGAGCTTTTTAAGAGGTATCTCTCGGTTTTAAATTCCGAGGCACTAACCACAGCGCAAAATGATTACCGCGATGCGAAGGTGGAGAAGCTAGCCGCGTATAACGCAGTTAACCCCCTTACGACCTCCTCGGAGCAGGCGGCGATCTGGGATGCGGTTAGCGTAACCGAGGACGCGCTTAACGAGGTGCATCAGGCGCTCTCGGCAACGCGGTTGGTGCTGGATAATACGATCACTGGATCGGATTTGACATTAACAGCGCTTAATACTAAAAAAACCACCATAGATACGGATCTATCGGCTGTAAACGCCCAGCTTACCAGTTTACTGACGCAGAAACAGACGATTCAGAATCTTGAAACTTCAAATACGGCGTCACTAAAGAGCGCGGAGCTTTATTTGACCGCAGCGCGTGACGCGTATGATCAGGCGGTCAAGGACCTGGAATCGTCGCAGAATTCGGCTAGCACCTCAATAGACGCTTACGAAAGCGCGGTGGACTCGGCTTCGGCGTCGCGCGATATCCAGAAGGCGGCCTTAGATGCGGCCAAAGCGGCACTGTCCCTCAAGACAGCGGATCCGCGCGCGGTTGATTTGGCCCCGCTTCAGGCGCAGGTTAAGAATGCCGAGGCGGCTTATAATCTAAGCCTTAATCGTTTCGAAAAGTCGCGTATCGTCGCGCCATCCAGGGGCCTCATCACTAAAATAAATTTCGAAGTCGGCGAACAAGTATCGGCCGCAGCGGTGGGCGGGGTTATTGAAATGCTTTCAACCGATATTTTTGAAGTCAATGTAGACATTTCGGAAACCGATATCGTCAAAATTAATGTCAACGATTCGGCGGAGATCACGCTTGATGCTTACGGCGACGAAACCGTGTTCAGCGGCGAGGTCTCGGAGATTGATCCGGCCGAAACCGTAATTCAGGACGTGGTTTATTACCGCGTGAAAATAAATATTCATTTTACAGCCGAGCAGGCGGTGAAGAACGGAATGACGGCGGACGTGGTGATAAAGACCGACGAAAGGACCGGAGTTTTGATTATCCCCCAGAGAAGCGTGATTACAAAAGACGGTCGTAAAATTATCCGCGTCAAGAAAGGCGATTCCTTCGAAGAGCGCGAGCCGGTAATCGGATTGCGCGGCGACGGTGGACTCGTGGAGCTCTTGAGCGGCGCCGCGGAGAGCGATGAGATCATTATAGCCGTGAAGGAGTAAAAAAATTTGCCTATGGAAGATTTTCCGCTTATACGCGTAGAAAAAATTGCGAAAGATTACGTCAATGAAGAAGTGATCACCAGCGTTTTGCACGGGATCACTTTTGATATTAAGAAAGGCGAATTTGTTGCTATAATGGGGCCGTCCGGTTCGGGCAAATCCACACTAATGCATATACTGGGATTTCTTGATCGTCCGACCGTTGGTACCTATACGTTCAACGGGCGTGACGTGAGCAAACTTTCGAATGACGAGCTTGCGGAAATGAGAAACAACGAAGTAGGTTTTATCTTTCAGGCATTTTTTCTTCTGCCGCGTACGAGCGTTTATGACAACGTGATGCTGCCCATGATTTACACGCGTTTTTCGGCGAAAGAAAAAGACACCATGGTGCGCGAAGCGATAAAAGCGGTCGGCCTTGAGCACCGCATCGATCATCTTTCGAGCCAGCTTTCCGGCGGCGAAAAGCAAAGGGTGGCGATCGCGCGCGCGATTGTCAATCAGCCCTCGGTGGTATTTGCCGATGAGCCGACCGGCAACCTTGATTCAAAATCCGGCCAGCAGATTATGGAGATTCTGGAAAATTTTAATAATCAGGGAAAGACGATTATTCTGGTGACGCACGAAAAATACACGGCCGAACACGCGGAAAGAATTATTTATTTGCGCGACGGGCAGGTGACGTCGGATACTCGGGTGGAAGTCCGCCACAGCGCGCACGACGGTGAGTTACAAAAATAGGATATGTTCATTACCGGACCGGTAAAAATTGTGCTGAACATAGTCCGCCAAAGCAAGATGCGGGCTTTTTTGACTATGCTTGGAATAATCATCGGCGTTGCCGCGGTAATCTTGGTTATCTCGGTCGGCGCCGGTGCGCAGAGCCTGATTTTAAACCAGATAAAAAGCGCGGGTACGAATCTCATCGGCATCTTGCCGGGCGGCACGGAAGAAGAGGGTCCACCGGTCGCGGTTATGGGTATTATGATTACCACGCTTACGTACGATGACGCTTTTGCCCTCCTTGATCCGGTGCGGGCGCCGCATATTACGGCCATAACCCCGATCGTTCAGGGAGTCGCGACATTTACTTGGGAGGGTGATAAGTATGACGGAAATTTTATGGGCGTTTCATACCAGTATCTCGATGTGGAGGACTATTCAGTAGCCGAAGGCCAATGGTTCTCCGAGGGCGATGAGAAATCGCTGGCCCAGGTCGCGGTGCTCGGGAGCGAAGTAAAAACCCAGCTTTTTGGCGACACGGATCCCATCGGAGAAAAAATAAAGTTCAAAAAAAAGACATTCCGGGTCATTGGCGTGATGGAAAAAAGAGGGGTAAGCGGATTTACGAACTACGATACCCGGGTTTATCTTCCGGTAACCACGGTGCAGAAAAACGTGCTTGGCATTAACCATATTTCACTTTTGCGCGCCAAGGTTGATGACGAAGCGAATTTAGACCAGTCGGTTGAGGATATTAAGTCCATTCTGCGCGAACGCCACGATATTACGGATCCAAAACAGGATGATTTTACAGTGAGTTCCTTGAAGCAGGGGCTGGATGCGCTCAGCGGCGTCACTGATTCATTGAAATTTTTCTTGGCAGCGATTGCTGGAATCGCTCTATTGGTCGGCGGAATCGGAATTATGAATACCATGCTTGTCGCGGTGCGCGAGCGCATTCATGAAATTGGCATCCGTAAGGCAATGGGCGCGAAGAATCACGATATCATGATGCAGTTTTTGCTTGAGTCGGTGTTTTTTACCCTGATCGGCGGGCTTGCCGGAACCGTGGCCGGAGCGGCAGTCTCGGTCCTTGTCGCGGTGATTGTCCGGGCGCTCGGATACGACTGGGATTTGCTCGTGTCGCCGTTATCCGTCGCGGTTGCCTGCGGCGTTTCCATTGTAATCGGTTTGGTTTTCGGCATATATCCGGCGCGCAAGGCGGCTAAATTTGATCCCATCGTCGCCCTGCGCTACGAATAAATAATATTTCCCTATGCTCTCAAGGGGCGCATCAATCGGCATCGCTATCCGCAATCTGAAGTCAAACAAGTCAAGGACCGTCCTGACGCTTCTTGGAGTTGTCATCGGAATTACGGCAGTGATTGTGGTTATTTCCGCGGGCAACGGGCTCAAACAGTATGTGATGGATCAGGTTGCGGTTTTTGGCAGCAATACCATTGAGATTGAGGTAAAAACTCCGAATACCGGGCATACCTCGGCGGAAAACGCCTCGGGTTTTGTCGGCGGCGTGAGCGTTACCACGCTGACGCTTGAAGACGCGGAAGAGATTTTAAAATTGCCGAATATCAAGGATGCGTATTCCGGCCTGATGTCCCAGGAGCTGCTGTCGTATCGCGGGGAAATTACCAAATCCATGCTTTTCGGAGTATCGGCTTCTTTTGACGCGATTGACAAGGGTGAAATTTCCGAGGGGCGGTTCTTTACCGATGAAGAAGACAAATCACTGGCGCGCGTGGTAGTGCTGGGGAGCGAGGTCAAGGATAAACTGTTCGGCCAGGGAGACGCGATCGGGCAATCAATCAAAATCAGCAAGACTAATTATCGGGTGGTCGGAGTGATGAAGCCGCGGGGCTCGATTATGTTTTTTAACTGGGATAAGATGGTTTATCTCCCGGTGCGCACGCTGCAGAAAAAAATTATGGGCATCGACCACGTAGTTTTTATTTTCGCGCAGATGAATGACCCCTCGCAGGGCGACCGCACGGTGGAGGAGATGCGGGCGGTCATGCGCGAGCGCCACGGCACGACAAACGATATGGATGATGATTTTGCGGTGATGAGCATGGAGCAGGCGACGGAGATGATGGACGTCGTGTTCAACGGCTTAACCATTCTTTTGCTTGCCCTGGTTTCAATTTCTCTTATTGTCGGCGGAGTGGGAATTATGAATATTATGTACGTGTCGGTAACCGAGCGCACCGGTGAAATCGGCCTGCGCAAGGCAATGGGCGCGCGCGGTTCGGATATAATGGCGCAATTTTTGTGGGAGTCGCTGATTATCAGCCTGATCGCCGGGGCAGTCGGCATAATCGTGGGAAATCTTATTTCATTTGCAATCGCGCTTGCGGCCTCGAGCCAGGGATTCGGGTGGGATTTTCAGCTGTCAGCCGGCGGAATTCTGCTGGCCGTGGGTTTTTCCGCGGCCGTTGGTTTGATATTCGGCATTTATCCGGCCCGGCGCGCGAGCCGTCTTGAGCCCATCGCGGCATTACGGTTTGAGTAGGCCGCCGGCTGTTGACAATGATTTTTATTTTTATTATAATGCCATTAGCAGTCGTTTAATGTGACTGCCAATGGTATGCTCACCGCAAGACAAAAACAATTATTGGGCTTAATTATACGCGATTTCATTGAGAGCGCCGAACCGGTCGGTTCGGGCAATCTGGTTGATAAATACAAGCTGAAAATGAGTTCAGCCACGGCGCGCGCCGAAATGTCGGAGCTGGAGAAGAGCGGCTATCTCATCAAGCCGCACACCTCGGCCGGCCGCGTGCCCAGTGAAAAAGCGTATGATTTTTTTGTTAAGGAATTTTTACAATACGAAAAAAGCGTCAAATTCCAGAATGTGGTTCAGGAGATGCTCAAAAGCTCAATTTACGAACAGGCGATCAAGCAGGTCGCCAAGCTCCTGGCCCAAATTTCCGGAGAAGCGATGATCGTGGGTTTCAAATTCAATCACGCGTATTACACCGGGCTTTCCAACCTTTTCCGCCACCCGGAATTTCAGGAATATTCGCAGGCGTTCAACCTGACGGCCATGCTTGACCGGCTGGATGATACGCTTTCCATGATTTTTGATAATGTAAACGAGGAGGCGCAGATTCTGGTCGGGACGAATAATCCGTTCGGTCCGCAGACCAGCCTGGTCATCGCCAAATACAAATACGCGGACCGCGAGCCCGGGGTGCTGGCATTGCTCGGGCCGCTGCGCATGGATTATAATAAAAACTATTCTTTGGTCCGGCAGACCAAAGAAGTGATTGACAGCATATAGTTGTGCATAATTGTAAACCTTCAATTTATATTTATGAAAAGAGTATTAATCGACACGAACATTTTTTTAAATTATTATCGAATGTCTGAGCAATCTCTAGTGGGCCTAGAAAAGCTCTTAGATCTTATAATTTCAAGAAAGATTGAACTTTGTATCCCCGCGCAGGTCGTAGATGAATTTTATCGCGATAAGATTGCCGTTACGAAAGATTTTTCTGAAAAATTAAAAAAATTTAGTATAAATACGAAAGCTCCTCAATTTCTGAAATCATATAAAAAAATTGATGTTTGGATAAAAACTTTAAAAAAATTGCATAAAATACAGGAGGAGATTTTAAAAGAATATAACACAAGGATTTCCAATCCAAGGAGCTTGATAAATCGTAAAATTAAAAAAATTTTTTCCAAAGCAACGATATTACTCGATAATAATAGAGTCACTGAACGAGCATATTATAGAACTTTAAAAGGAAATCCACCTAGGAAAAATAATAAATCTTTTGGCGATGCAATAATATGGGAAACCGTCCTAGAATATCTCACTGATCAAGATTTAACAATTATTTCAGGTGATAGAGATTTTGCGAGCGAGATTGAGAATGAAAAAATTAATGAGTTTTTGATCCGTGAATGGAGCGAAAAAACCAAAAAGGAATTAACATTTTTTACTACATTGGGTAAATTCATAAATAATTTTACTAATAAGCGGGTAGTAAAGAAGCGGGCCCTCGAAGAAGAAAGAAGCGTCGGTGTAGCTAGGGGAGTCCTTGCCCCGCATATACATATTAACGAATCTGGGGAAATAGTATATTCCAACAATCGCTTGCATTGTCCGTCTATATCAGGCATATTCGACGATATCTGTTCGACTGATAAATATACTTTGACAGCTAGTCAATCTTTGATTAAGCCCTGTAGTGCATGCGGAACATACTATCTCGATTCGCCAATATCTACATCTAGTATATTTAATTCTCTAGGAGACGAATGTTTCAATTGTCGAAAAATTGGTTGGAATGAGAAGTTAGCTTAGAAGGGCATTATATAGAAAAAATACATTATAGCGAACACTATGGAACCAATAACATGGAATGAATTCGAAAAAGTGGAGTTGCGGGTGGGCACGATAATTGATGTGCAGGATTTTCCCGAAGCAAAAAAACCGGCCTATAAATTAACGGCTGATTTTGGTTCAGAAATCGGCATCAGGCAATCAAGCGCCAGAATTACGGATCTGTATCGCAAAGAAGATTTAATGAATAAACAAATAATTGGCGTGGTTAATTTTCCGGCAAAACAGATCGGACCGTTTAATTCAGAATTTCTTTGCTCGGGATTTTATAGAGAAGATGGGTCCGTTGTCCTGGCTGTCCCGGACAAAAGTGTACCCAATGGCAGTAAATTAGGATAAATTTATCTAGATATAATATATGGAAGAAAAAAATAAATGCGACTGCGAGGCGCTCCGGAAACAGGCGGAAGAATATCTTGCCGGCTGGAAGCGGGCGCGCGCGGATTATGACAATCTGCAGAAGGAAACCGCCAAAGAGCGCATTGAGATTTTTAAATATGCGAATAAGGAAATAATTCTGTCGCTCCTGCCGGTGCTGGATAATTTTGAAAAAGCCAAAGAACACCAGCCCGCGGCGGATTCCGAAGCCGGCAAATGGGTTGAGGGGATTGACGGCATTTACCGCCAGATGCGGGACGCGCTCTACCAGGCCGGGCTCGAAAAGGTTGAAATTACCGGCAAGTTCGATCCCGCGTTTATGGAGGCGGTCGGGCAGAGAAGCGAAGACGGCCGGGAAGAGGACGAGGTGCTGGAGACAATCGTTTGCGCCTATAAACTGCGCGGAGTATTAATTCGCGCCGCAAAAGTAATTATTAATAAAAAGTAACAATATGTCATTAATTCCATGGTCGCCGTTATGGCCGATGGAGGATGTAGAAAAAATGGCCGTCTCTCCGATTGTTCCTCCGGCTGATATTTATGAAACAAATACCACGGTTGAGATCAAGATTCCGCTGGCCGGGGTCAGTCCGCAAAAGGTTGATATTTCGGTAAAAGGGAACGTGCTCACTGTTCAGGGAAAAATGGATAAAAAAACCGAGGTAGAAGAAAAAGATTATTATCGCAAAGAAATTCGGACCGGTTCGTTCTACCGCTCACTGCCTCTGCCCACCGCGGTGATCGGAGAGAAGGCGAGCGCGCAAATGGCAAACGGCATGCTCATGATATCTGTCCCGAAAACCGTCAAGGTAAAATCCAAGGCCGTTAAAATTCAAGTAAAAAAATAATAATTTACAGAAATTATGCCAAAAATTTTAGGAATCGATCTTGGCACGACCAATTCGTGCATGTCAATCATTGAAGGGGGAAAACCAAAAGTGCTGGAAAACGCGGAAGGCAACCGCACCACGCCGTCGGTCGTCGCGATTTCAAAAAGCGGCGAGCGCATTGTCGGCCAGCTCGCGAAGCGGCAGGCGGTGACCAATCCGCAAAATACGATCTACTCGGTGAAACGGCTGATCGGCCGGCGTTTTGACGACGCGGAAGTCCAGCGCGACCTGAAGCATATGCCGTTTAAAATAGTAAAATCCGGCGAGGGCGTGAAGGTGGAAATGAACGGAAAGGAATACACGCCGCAGGAAGTCTCGGCAATGATTTTGCAGAAACTCAAAGCCGACGCCGAAGCCAGGATCGGGGAAAAGATTGAAGAAGCGGTTATTACGGTGCCGGCTTATTTTGACGATTCCCAGCGCCAGGCGACCAAGGATGCCGGTGAAATCGCCGGGCTTAAAGTCCGCCGTATCATCAACGAACCGACGGCCGCGGCCCTGGCTTACGGATTTGACCAGAAAAAGGGCCAGCAGATCGCGGTTTATGATCTGGGCGGCGGTACTTTTGATATTTCGGTTCTGGACGTGGCCGAGGACACGGTTGAGGTAAAATCAACCAACGGCGACACGCATCTCGGCGGCGATGATTTTGACCAGGTGATTATTGAGTGGATACTCGCGGAATTCAAAAAAGAATCCGGAATTGATCTGGGCAAGGATCCGCTCGCGCTTCAGCGCATCAAAGAAGCCGCGGAAAAAGCCAAGATTGAACTTTCATCCGCGCAGGATACGGAAATCAACCAGCCGTTTATTACCTCCGACGCATCCGGCCCCAAGCATCTGGTTATGAAAATGAACCGCGCCAAGCTCGAGGAGCTGGTCGGGGATCTGGTGGAAAAAACTCTTGAACCCTGCCGACGGGCGCTTGCGGACGCGGGCCTTAAAACCAGCGAGATTGAAGAAGTGGTGCTCGTGGGGGGCATGACGCGCATGCCGCTCGTGCTTAAAAGGGTAGAGGAATTTTTCGGCAAGAAGGCGAACATCAGCGTTAATCCGGACGAGGTTGTGGCCGTCGGCGCAGGGGTGCAGGCCGGCGTTCTCCAGGGCGAGGTTAAGGATGTTCTGCTCCTGGACGTGACGCCGCTTTCGCTCGGCATTGAGACGCTCGGCGGAGTGATGACGCGGCTCATTGAGCGCAATACCACTATTCCGACTTCAAAGTCGCAGATTTTTTCAACCGCGGCGGACAGCCAGACTTCAGTTGAAATACACGTGCTCCAGGGCGAACGCGAAATGGCGGCTGACAGTAAGACGCTCGGAAGATTTATATTATCCGGCATTCCGCCGGCGCCCCGGGGCGTGCCGCAGGTTGAGGTGAAATTTGATATTGACGCGAACGGCATTCTCAATGTTTCGGCCAAGGATAAGGCGACCGGAAAAGAGCAGAAAATTACCATCACGGCATCGTCCGGATTATCCAAGGACGAGGTTGAGAAAATGAAAAAGGATGCCGAGTCGCATGCCGATGAGGATAAAAAGAAAAAAGACATTATTGAAACCAAGAATATGGCCGATACCATGGCGTACACGGCCGAGAAGATGCTCAAAGACGCGGGCGACAAGGTTTCCGAGGCAGACCGCAAGGATGTTGAGGCAAAAATTGAGGCTTTGAAAAAAGTAAAAGACGGCGATGATCTTGAGGCAATCAAGAAAGCCGCCGAAGAGCTCTCAGCCGCGGCGCAGAAAGTCGGAGCGGCAATGTACCAAAATCAGCAGGCCGCACCGCAAGCCGGACCGGCCGAAGAGAAAAAGGGCCCGATTGAAGGCGAATTTGAGGATGTTAAAAAAGACGACAACGATAAAAAATAAATAAAAAAGGAGGAATGTGATACTCTCACAATTCATCAGCCTGAACGCGAATTATCAAAAATTCAAAAAATTGATTAAAAAATTTTCGGACAGCGACCGGAAACGGGTGATTGAGGCATTTGAATTCGCGAAAAAAATGCACCGCGGCCAGGAGCGCGATGAAAAGATTCCGTATATTATCCATCCGGTCCGCGCGGCAAACATCCTGATGGGCGAGCGCGGTATCTATGACCCGGAAATGATACAGGCCGCGCTTTTGCATGACGTGGTGGAAGACACGCCGGTTAAGATCGCGGAAATCGGCATGCGGTACGGCCGCGAGGTGAAGAGGTTGGTCGCCGGCGTGACGCGCGTCAAAGATCGCGAGTCCAAAATGCAAAAGTTCCGAAAGACCATGGGGACCGATTACCGGACGCGCATGGTGAAGTGCGCGGACGTGCTTGATAATGTGCGTTCATGGCCGCTGACGCCGAACAAATATAAACTGCCGCGCTGGAACCACGAAGTTCGGGAAATGTATCTCACGCTTGCGGACAGCACGGATGAGTATATCGCGAATCAAATCAGAAAACTGATTGATTCAAAAAAATATAAAGAAATGATGATTGAATAATTCAATGGCAAAAGATTATTACAAAATATTGGACGTGGACAGAAGCGCGTCGCCGGAAGAAATTAAAAAGGCTTTCCGCAAACTGGCGCATAAATTCCATCCGGACAAGGCGGGCGGGGATGAAGCCAAATTCAAGGAGCTTAACGAAGCCTTTCAGGTGCTCGGCAACCCGGAAAAACGGCGCCAGTATGATCAGTTCGGCACGACTTTTGACCAGGCCGGTCCGGGATTCGGGCAGGGTTTTGGCGGACCGTTCGGAGGCGGCGCGGGTTTTGATTTCGGCAATGTCGGCGACCTCGGCGATATTCTGGGAGATTTGTTCGGCGGCATGGGCGGCGGAACAAGGCGCCGGTCGGGCCGGGCGCGCGGCGCGGATATCGAAGTTGATGCAGACATTGATTTTTCGGAAACGGTTTTCGGAGCCGAGAAGATTTTGAATTTATACAAGAGCGATAGTTGCCGGCATTGCCAGGGCAACGGCGCCGAGCCGGGCACAAAGATTATTTCCTGCGCGACGTGCGGGGGGAGCGGCCAGGTACAGACGGTGCAACGCACGGTGTTCGGGAGCTTCCAATCCACCGCGGTCTGCCGTGAATGCCACGGCGAAGGCAAGCGTCCGGAAAAACCGTGTCGCGAATGCGGCGGAATCGGCGCGACCAAACAGAGCCGGCAGCTGAAAATAAAAATACCGGCCGGCATTGATAACGGCGAAGTAATCAAGCTTTCCGGCCAGGGCGAACGAGGCGCCTGGGGCGGACGTGCCGGCGACCTGTATGTGCATGTGCGCGTGCGGCCGGACGCGCGGTTTAAGCGCGACGGGCTGAACATTATTTCGCACGAGCATATTTCGTTTACGCTTGCCGCACTGGGCGGGAGCACTGACATCGAGACAATTGAAGGGCGTGTCAGTTTAAAGATACCGGCCGGAACCCAAGGCGGCCAAATTTTTAAATTAAATGATAAAGGAATCCCGGCGCTGCACGGCGGCGGAAGGGGGGATCAGTTGGTAGAGGTTTT
The DNA here is from genome assembly GCA_028710985.1 of Patescibacteria group bacterium. Taxonomy (NCBI): domain Bacteria; species Patescibacteria group bacterium. The sequence goes on along the minus strand of JAQTTB010000002.1, from coordinate 122,995 downwards.
AGTGAAGGTCCCGAAGCATTTGTCCCGCGAACAAAAAAAATTAATTGAACAATTGGGGGAGATGGAGTAGATGTCGGATATATTATTTCAAAATAAATATCGAATACCGTCTGCAAGATTGCCCGGCTGGGATTATTCATCCGCCGGGTATTATTTTGTTACGATATGCACAAAGGATCGAAAGATTTGTTTTGGGGACATTAAGAAAGGCCGGATGGTTTTAAATGATCTGGGTAAGATTGCACGAGATTGTTGGCTGGCTATTCCGCGGCATTTTCCGTTTGTTGAATTAGGCGAATTCATAATTATGCCGAATCATGTTCATGGAATAATTTTTCGTGGCGTTGACGGTGGCGCAGAGACGCAAAATACGTGTCCGGTAGAGACGCGGCATGCGAACGTAGAGACGCGGCATGCCGCGTCTCTACCGGGACCGTTAAAATCGGGTTCATTGCCGGTTATAGTCGGTTCCTATAAATTGGCAACGACAAAACAAATACATCGATTGTGCGTTGGCAATAATTTCGTCTGGCAGCCCCGATATTACGATTGTATTATCATGGGCGAAGAATCATTGCATGGCATTTCCGAATATATTATTAATAACCCAAAAAATTGGGAAATCGACAGAAATAATAAAAAGGATTTGCATATGTAGTACCTTATTTACAAAAAGAACAATTTTATCTATAATTACCGCATATTTATATGTGGAATTGGATGAAAACACATCATATTGTGCTAATCCTCGGGATGGGGGGATTGGCATTTTTTATATTGTATTCATATCTTAATTTTTTCGCGCCATTGAGATTTAATTCACCGGATGAAACGGCGAATTATTTTTTTATAAATCTGTTCAGCGAGCAGAGCCGCATCTGGACATTTGAACCAACGAATTTTTTATTGGACGGCATTGTTCATCCTCGGAGTATTCAGGTGATTAATGATTTTTTGGTTCCCGGGGGTTTTCTGGGAATGATTTTTATTTACGGAATCGCGGCAAAGCTGATTACGCCGGCGCTGACGGTTTATCTGACGCCGCTCTTTGCGGTAATTGCGAGTTGGGCATTTTTCGCGATGGTAAAAAAATATCTAGGCGAACGGTATGGGCTCTTGGCCTGGCTTTTGCTCTTGGTGCATCCGGCGTGGTGGTATTACACGAGCCGTGGATTGTTGCCGAACGTGCTTTTTTTGAGCCTTTTGATTATTTCGGTTTATTTTATAATTATTCTGCCTTTTGCCGAGCGCCGGCGCAGAGCGGGATTGGACGCGGGCGGATTGATTATTGGTAATCTTGACTGGATTAGCGCGGGATTATTTCTGGGGCTCGCGCTCTTTGTGCGGCCGGCCGAAGCGCCCTGGATATGGCTTGCCGGTGCGGCGCTCATCGTGATGAATTATAAAAAAATTAAATGGGTCAGAGTTGCGGCGTTTGCCGCGGCTGCATTTTTGATATTCAGTCCGACGCTTATTCTTAATAACTATCTTTACGGCGGAGCGTTGCGAACCGGATATAACGCTGCAGCCATTCAGGCGTCCGTAAGCGCCGTTGACGCGGCGGTCAGGGAGACAACTTCGGAAGGTGTTGCATTTACGGCTTTAAAATCCATGATTCTTCCGTTCGGTTTCGAGCCGCGGAATATTCTGAATAATTTTGTGGATTATATGCTGTTATTCACCTGGGCTTATTCGGCTTTCTGTCTTGCCGGTATAGCGCTTGCAGTGGTGCGCGGCTTCAGACGAAAATTATATCGCGGTTTTTGGCAATATATTATTATTTTTGGACTTGTGACCACTTGTCTTATCGCGGTATATGGCAGTTGGGAGTTTTCGGATAATATTAATCCATTCAAAACTACAATCGGCAATTCGTATCTCCGGTATTGGTTGCCGAGCTTTGTTTTGGGCATTCCGCTCGCGGTCTGGTTCATGCGCGAGACAATCGGAAGGATAAAAAGCCGCGTTATTAAAACAACCGCGTTCGTGGCGATTGTGATTGCGTTTGTCGTTCTGGGCGCGTCGACGGCAATGTGGGGCGAGGACGAGGGCCTGGTTTACGTGCGAAAAAATCTTTGGCGCTATGAGGCGGTTGCGGAGCGGGTGATGCAGATTACTCCGGATGACGCCCTGATCGTCACCGACCGTTCGGACAAGATATTTTTTCCGGAAAGAAAAATCGTTTATCCTTTTCGCGGCCGCGACAGCTACGAGATTTTTTCCAAAATGTATTTTGCCGTGCCGTTGTATTATTACGGCGTGGCATTCTCCGAAGATGAACTCGCCGACATCAACGCGCGCGTGCTCCTGCCGCTGAAATTGCGCCTGCGCGAACTTGAATATTTTGATAACGAGGCGCTTTATATTTTTGATTATCTTTTCAGCGATGAAACCAATTCTTAGGATATTGCAGGCGATCATCATCCTCGCGCCCTTGGGGCTCGTGGCCTGGCTTTTTAATCTTAATTTTGTGCCGAGCGGCGTGCTGGCGAGGAGTTTTAATTTTTCCGACGCGAGCCCGTACGCGGATTTTCTCGTGCCGGCGCAAAGAGTGACCGGCGTGATGAACGAGGACAGCGTGAATTTCCAGCAGATTCTTGACGAGCCGGTTTATTTCCATGTTCATCTGCCGTCCGCGTTTGATAAACTGACGGTCGGCGTAAAATTCAAGCCCGATACCCAGCCGTTTCTGGAATTCGGCCCCATGATTACCGAGGCGGCGTGGCAGTACGACCTCCGGCCGCTCTGGAATAAGATTTTGGAGGAAATAAACTGGATCACCCTTGAAGCCGGCGGGCTGAGGCTTTATGAGCGCCAGGATAAATATAGATCAGTTCAGGAGTTTCTAGACAATCCGCCGTCCATGGACGAGGTCGCGGTTTATAATTACAGCCTGCCGACAAGCTACCGCATTCCGGATTACGAGCCGTGGGCCGCAGAGCGCGAGTATGAAATATATCTCCGCGGCTATCACCAGTTCCTGACTTATATCGGGAACGGGGAGAAACTTGATTTTTCATTTTTGATCCAGGACATGAACCGCGGCGAGGGAGCGGATCCGGTGGTGGTTAATCTTTACAAAGACGGCGCGCTGGCGGATTCGCTCGTCATACCGGACGGCGAGCTCTGGCGGCCGGCGCAGCAGGGTTCGGCCCTGCGGACCGTGGAATTAAAAAAAGATAATCTTAGCGAAGGGGTTTATAAAATTGAGTTTAAGGCGCCGTCCGATATTTTCATCCGCAAGATTATCACGCCCCAGCAGAAATGCGTGATCGTGAATACCGCGTTTCTGGGCGACGAAGTCGGATACGCGGAACCCGAACTCCCGGCCGAGCTTTGGACAAATTCAAGCTATATCGTGGCGCAGACTCTGCATGCCGACGGCACGCAGGAGCTTGGCGCCGGAGATGAGACGCTCCGGGTGGCGGAGAGCTTCCGCGAGTACTATAAGGAGCTGGGGAATTCAGCCGGGCTTAAGAGAGTATATTCGCCGCAGGGGGACATCAAAATAACCGGCAACGGGCTTTTCGCCTGGAACCGGGATTTATTTTTTAATCCTTTCCCCGTCAAATTGGATGCCAATACGGATTTGGACGCGCAGGGCATCAATTTCGTACTGACAAATTATAAAAATGCGGTTCGCGATGGCGACTGGTATTTTGCGGAACAGACTTTTGATTTGTCGCGCGTGCCGTCGCCGGGCGGAACCATCAAATTTTCAATCTCCGCGCCCGGGGTGGCAAGAACGCAGGCCGCGCCGGCAATTGGGGGAATCGATTTGATTCTTGAGCGCGAGCCCATCACCTGGGAGAATTGGGCAAGCACCGCCAGGATGTATTTTGAAAAATTGAAAAATAATATTTTTAGCGATTAGCATGATTGAATTTCATCAGGAAAATGTTTTTCTCTCTAAGCTCTCGGGCACCATATTTTATTCGAGCCTGATTACTTTTTTGCTGCTCGCGGCCCTGGAGCTTGCCAAGCGGGGATTTGTCAGCTACCATTTTAATATGACGTGGCTGCTTGCCGTCGTGCTGGCGAGCGGTACGTTCTATGCATTGTTCAAGAATAATAAATAAATTATGCAAGATTGTATTTTTTGCAAAATCATCAGCGGTGAGATACCGGGCGTCAGAGTTTATGAAGATGAAAAATTTTTGGCGTTTCTGGATATCAACCCCGTGAATCCGGGACATACGCTGGTTGTTCCGAAAAAACATTTTGAAAATATCCTGGATACGGATGAAGATGTTTTGTGCGATATGGGAAAGGTTTTAAAGAAGATCGGACAGGCGGTTTGCCGCGGCATGGGCACGGACGCGTTTAATCTGATGCAAAACAACGGCCGGACCGCCGGTCAGGTAGTGTCGCATCTCCACTGGCACATCGTGCCGCGTTATCCGGACGATGGAATCAAGCTCTGGCCGGGAAATTCCTATCCCCAAGGCGAGGCGGTAATCGTGGCGGAAAAGATTAAAGCCGCGTTTTAGAGCAGGGAACCGGTGAATCAGTGAACCGGTGAATCAGTGAATTAGTAAATCGGGGAAAAATATAAAGTCAGGGATTTAGATTCCTTGACTTTTTTTGTAGATAAAGTAAAAATGAATTGTTCTCTCATCTGAGAGGCACCCGGGCCCCGGGTGAGGGGCACCCAAAAATTTCGGGCAAGTTAGCCTGGAAGGAGAAAGACATGAAGAGCAAGTGGACGACGCATGACTGGACTACGGGTCAACTCAACGCCCTGGTCAAGCTCCTGGGCGAGAAGAACGCCCTTCGGCTCCTGCGCGGCGAGCTCAAGCTCAAGGTGAGCGAAGACGGCGCCACGGCCGAGCTCGCGAAAGCGGCGCTGAAGCTCTTCGATAAGAACGGTCGGCGCATTCCACCGCGCGACATGAGCGCCGCGGTTTGCAACCCGAACCGCAAATTCCATCTTATCCAGCCGAAGCTGGACTACGCCGAGCGTCACCGTCGCTACTTCGAGCTCTTCGGCGACCCGGGCATGATCGCCGATGAGTTCTATGCGCGGAGCGAGGCGCTCATGGCCAAGCTCAAGGCCGACGAATCGCTCGTCAATCTCTTGAAGGGAGTTCACCTTCCCGTCATCCTGCCCCAGCTTCCCGAGAGTTTTGACTACGGCGAGCTCCTGGAGAAGCGGTTCCTTTCGGCCGTGGCTAAGGCCTACGTGAGCGAGTTCTCGGACCGCGAGTTCGTGCATCATCGTCAGGGCGAGCTTGTCAGCAAGGTGGAGATTGTCCACTCAAGCCACGAGCGGCTCGTTGCCGAGCTCAGGGTTGGCCCCCGGGTCGCGCTCTTCTTCCCCAACCCGCTCCAGAGTTTCAGCATCCATGCCGATCGTGAGCAGATGGCGACTCTTCCCGGCTCGCTTCACCTCGGCGGCGGCATCGACACTGCGGTTATTATGGCCCTGTACCCGGATGTGTTAGCTCGGGATTACACGACGCCTGGCTTGAACATGGCCGCTCTGTCGTGGCAGTTCGTCGATTCCTCGCTCTACTTCGAGGCCTCTGACGACGACCTCAACTTCGACTCCAGGGTGAACCTGGATGGTGTGGACGGCCTCTGCTCGTCCGGTCTCCTTCTCCTCGGGTAGTGCCTTGGTTCTCGGACCTTTGGTCATTGGATTCTTGGCGCGACATCAAAAGTGTCGCGTTTTTTTTATGGCCGCTGGCTTGACGAGGATTGTTTTTGGGCATATTATGCCTGCATCAAAATCAGAAATTAATCAAGGCGTTGAGGAGGAGCAGATGCCGAAAAACAAGTATTGCTGTCCGGGCTGTGAAGTGGTCCTAAATCCGGGCACCAAGATTATTCTGATCGCCCAGAATACAAACAAACGGGAAGAACTTATTCTCCTGATTCCGCAGGAAACCGATTACCGGGTCGTCATGTCGGCGGGTTTTTTGAAGTCGCAGGAGGCGGCAAAATTGTTCTGTCCGGTGTGTCATTATGATCTCATGGTGGCCAAAGACAGCCGTTTTGCCCAGATTGAACGGGTGACGGAAGACGGGCATTTTTCTACGGTTATGTTCTCGCGCATCTTCAGCGAGTCCGCGGTTTTTGTCGCGAAGTAGCCCTATCTCCGGGCGGCTCCCTTGGGTCGCCCTCTTTATTTACAAATTCAGGGTTTTATTATATAATTGGACAATATGAAAATTCTCGTGGCTGGAGGTGCCGGTTTTATTGGTTCGAACTTTGTTCGGCACATCCTCGAAAATTATCCCGACTACAAAGTGGTCAATTACGATAAGCTCACTTATGCAGGCAATCTTGATAATCTGCGTGATGTCGAAAGTAATTCGAATTACACCTTTGTCCAAGGCGACATTTGCGATGTTGAATGTGTTGATAAAGTAATTTCCGAGCACGGTATTGATACCCTGATAAATTTCGCTGCCGAGACGCACGTTGATCGCTCAATTCACATTGGCTCGCGTGATTTCGTCATGACAAATGTTATAGGTGTGCAAACTTTACTTGATGCGGCCCGCCGGCACAATTTGCAAAAAATGGTCAATATTTCCACTGACGAAGTTTATGGAACTCTTGACTTAGGTGATGGAAAAAAATTTTTTGAGGACACGGCCTTTACACCAAATGTTCCATATGCTGCGGCCAAGGCCGGTGGTGATTTAATGTGCCGAGCTTATTTTAAAACTTTTAAAGTGCCGGTAATTGTTAGTCATTGTTCAAATAATTACGGTCCCTATCAATTTCCGGAAAAATTGATTCCATTTGCTATTTTTAAAGCCATGAATAATGAGCCGGTGCCGATATACGGCGATGGACTCTATGTTCGTGATTGGATTTTTGTCATGGACCACTGTAGAGCTATTGATTGGATGCTTCATGAAGGCGTGCCGGGAGAAGTTTATAATATCGGCGCAGATAATGAACGGCACAATGTCGATGTGGTAAAAATGATTTTGCGGATGTTGAATAAGCCGGAAGATTTAACCGTAACCGTTCAAGATCGGCCCGGCCATGATCGGCGTTACGCGGTCGACGCGACAAAAATTCAGCGTGAACTGAAATGGAAACCAGAGTACACGGTCGATAAATTTGAGCAAGGTCTGAGCCTGACAGTAGAGTGGTATCGGCAAAATATGGAGTGGGTGGAAAAATTGAGAAAACGACAGACAGAATTGAATTCGCACATCAAACCAAGCTAGAAGCCTATTCGTGTGGTACGTTTTTTGAATAAGAGATATGCTAAAGGAATTTAAAATTTTTACATTAAAAAAAGTTGATACGCCAAAGTTCGTCATGAGTCCGGTGGAACTCAAGGATTATATTGATTTTGACGTAAAACGGGTTTATTTTATCACCAAGCCCCAATCTCCAACCGGCGCGCACTGTCACAAAGTTGAAGAAGAATTTTTTATTTTGGTGCAGGGCACGGCCACAGCGGTCATTGACAAGGGCCAGGGTTTGGAAGAAATTCGCCTAACTTCGCCGACAAGCGGTCTTTATGTTCCCGATTATGTTTGGCATCATTTTAAAGATTTTTCGTCGGACGCGATTTTGTTGGCAATAAGTTCAACTAATTACAATCCATCCAGGAGCGATTATATTGAGGATTACGAAGAATTTAAAAAAGAGAGTCCGTATTACAAGCGAGGGTAAGAGGTTGCGCCACAGAAGTCGGATTTTTGTAAAAGTACGGTAGATTTGAATCTGGAGAACGAGCCGTGGTGGCGCAATGTGATGAGCGGAAATTATCAGAAGTATTACGAAGAACAATACTCAGACAGAAGGTAGAGGATACCGCAAGGGCGGCAAGGGAGAGTTTTTCTGATTTCAGCCATCCGGCTGATTTTTGTTAATCCAACATCTTGACAGCGGGAATTTAGGGTGGTAGGTTATTCTAACTGCCAAGAGGCAGTAAAGGAGGATAAGATGGATCTTTCCAGGACAGGGGCGCTTTTGGATGATGAAATCGCGGCCGAGGAAATTATTCGTGAAATGCGGCGGGAATTTTCTCCGGCTCTCTTTGGGAGCGTGGTGGTAAAGAGCCGCGACCTGGCGCTCGAGCGCGGCATCTACGTAGTCAAGGCAATTCTGTGGGCGCTCGCGGACGCCGGACTGGATCTACGGCAGATTGAGCCGGGCCACGGCATCGGCCACATCGTGCGCGATTACGCGAACGGCCTGGTCATGCTCAAGGATCTCGCAGCTGATCCCCGGGACATCTTCATCGGCTTCATCGCCGGCGTATTGCACGACGCGGGATGCGCCGTGGTTCCGCGCTACAGCGAGAGCAAGCGCGTCATCCGGCACGCCGAAGCCATCGCCATTCTGCTGCACGAGGTTTTCGCGGACAACCGCGTTGACCTCAACGACGCCGAGCAGATCCTGGTCCAGTACGCCGTAGCGGCGCACACCCACTATCTCAAGCCGTTCGAGGTCAAGGGCCAGGACGGCCGGCCGCGCGTGCTCGAGCCATACGTGGATCTCTACGAGAACGGCAAGCCGATTCTCGCGGTCTGGATTCCGATTTGGATCGACCGGCTGGATTGCAGCGGTCCGTGCTTTCCGGCCCGGCATTTCCTGACGCTCAGCCACGATCACGAGGACTTTGACGGCAAGAGTTTCTACGGGGTGAATTTCGCGGACCACATGCGGCCAATTATCCGTACGGCCGAGGAGATCAAGGCGGCCGGCGGAGCGCGGACCATGCTCGAGCATCTCAAGATGTTCGCGGATTTACAGACAAACCTCGCGATGGTGAGCCGGCGCGATGCCATGGCCCGCGACCTCAATGACATCATCGAGAGCACGTTCACAAGAACCGCCGTTCGCGCCGATGACTGCATGGACGAAATGGCGTACGGAAGATTCGCGGACTTCCTTGGCCACAACATCGAGCCGACCGAGCTCGGCCGGCAAGCGGCAGCACTGCTCGGAAAGCGGTTCATGGAGCTCGACAGCCAGACGCGAGGGAAGTGGCTGAACGCTTTCTGGTGCATGGAGCAGCGCTACCTGATCTGGTCCGAAATGACTCTGGGCGCGCTGGATATGCACTTCCCCGATTATCTCGAGCTTCCGGGCATCGGAAATATCGATGATATTCTTTCGCCGCACGAGTCGTGGACTGCTCCGGATGACGGGACCGACGGCGACGACGAGATCGTAAGCTACTCTCACATCCCGTGAGAGCGACCCTGGCGGCACGCACCTAGCGCGCCGTCTTTTTTTTTATTGACAATTAAGCAAAATTCGATTAAAATTTCGTTATATGAAAGTATTAATTATCGGCGCCAAGGGCATGCTTGGGCAGGAATTGGTTCAGATTTTTGGCGATCATGAAGTAATCGCCTGGGACCGGGAGGATTGCGATATTGCAAATAAAGATGAAATTCAGGCAAAGATACGCGGCGCCAAACCGGATGTAATTATTAATGCCGCGGCTTATAATGACGTGGACGGAGCGGAAAAGAATAAGGAAATCGCGGATTTAATCAACGGACGGGCGCCGTGTTATTTAGCTGAAGCGGCCGAGGCACTGGGCGCGATCATGGTTCATTACTCCACGGATTATGTTTTCCGCGGCGACAATAAAGAGGGGTATGGCGAAGACGATCGGCCGGATCCGCAGTCGGTCTACGCGACGAGCAAATATCTGGGCGAGCTGGAGCTCGCGAAATATTGCACCAAATTTTATCTTATCCGCCTTTCGCGGCTTTTTGGCAGGGCGGCGGCGGGCGAAGGCGCCAAAAAAAGTTTTGTTGACAAAATGCTTGAACTCGCGCAAACTAAGAGTGAACTGGATTTGATTGACGAAGAAGTGTCATCGCCGACCTATGCGCCGGATTTGGCAAAGCGAACCCGGGAAATCATTGACGGAAAAAAAGGGTTTGGCATTTATCACGGCGCGAACCGCGGCAGTTGCACCTGGTATGGTTTCGCGGAAGCGATTTTTAAAACAAAAGGGATTGATATAAAATTAAATCCCGTGCCCGCCGGAAAGTTTCCCCGGCCGGCGGCGCGTCCGGCGTTTTCCGTGCTCCTGAATACCAAACTGCCGGAAGCGCGGACATGGCAGGAGGCATTGTGGGAATATCTGGCGAGCTTTTAGGAATTAGCTTGTAGCTTGTAGGAATTATTTTATCGCCCACAAGCTACAAGCTAAAAGCTACAAGCTATGAAGGGAATAATCTTGGCGGGCGGACACGCGACCAGGTTGCGGCCGCTCACGAAAATGACATCAAAGCAATTATTGCCGGTTTATAACAAGCCCATGATTTATTATCCGCTTACGACTCTTTTGAACGCCGGCATTAAGGAAATTTTGCTCATCATCGCGCCGGAGTACGCCGGACATTTTCTTCATCTGCTCGGCTCGGGCCGGGAATTCGGTCCGGACGTGAAATTCAGCTACGAAATTCAGGATTCGCCGCGCGGTTTGGCGGACGCGTTTATCGTGGGTGAGAATTTTATCGGCGATGAGAGTGTGGCCATGATTTTAGGCGACAATATTTTTGAACATGATTTTTCGGAGGATATCAGAACATTTGAGAGGGGTGGGAGAATCTTTGCTATTGAAGTCCCGGATCCGGAACGTTTCGGCGTGGTTGAATTCGATGAGAATAATAAAGTAATTTCCATCGAGGAAAAACCAAAAGTACCCAAGAGCCGGTTTGCGATTCCGGGTTTGTATATTTTCGATAACCGAGTAGTCGATTTTGCCAAAGGAGTAAAGCCGTCGGCGCGCGGCGAAATTGAAATAGTGGACCTTCACCGGCGGTATCTGGATCTTGGTGAATTGGATGTGCGGCGAGTGGAGGGTAAGTGGTTCGATGCCGGAACATTTGATTCACTACTGGACGCGGGTAATTTTCTCCGAGAGAAAGAAAACGGTGCAGGAAAATAAAAAAAATCGTCCTTTGCTAAACTCAGGGCGATTTTTTTATATTAAAGGCAGGTAGTGTAGGCCCAGGGAATTTTGCCAGATTCCGATGAAATATAGATTTTCGGAATTGTAATCAACTGCAAAATCGGCAATGGTTGCCTCGTTAACCAAATCAAATATATTTCTTTTTTCGCGGGAATCCAGCTCAATAACTTTTATCCCATCTCCGAAATCAAAGAAAATATATTCGCCATTGCGGTGCCAGCTGGCGTTTTTAATCTGACTGGCAAAACGCGTTATCAACTCATTATATTTACTCTTGGGGTAAAAAATCCAGATTTCAAAGTCTTTAAAATACAGAAGTTTTTTCTCTCCCTGGTTGGAGGTGTACCAGGAATAACCGCTGGCTTCCTCCTGCAAAATTGGTTCGGTAAACGGAGCCGAGGTGTCGAAAAGTAAAAGTTCGCGGTTGTCTCTTTTGAGCATGAGGTAGGGAAAACCGGAGTCCTCAAACGTGTAGTTTCCGTGCGGCAGTTCGTAGAGGATGGTACTGCCGGCGAGCGGGTTATTAATATCGGATACGCTTAGAATTATTTTCCCGTTATTTTTGATAATCGAAAATATTTTGTCGCCGCGGACAAAATACTCAGTCGAGCCGGAGAAGAGCGGGGTTATCTGGCCGGTGGGCAGATTTATAGCCGATAAATTCGTGTCATTCACGACGTAAAAAACGTCATCGCTTGTTTTGGACCAGAAGAATCTTTCCGCCGGTTTTTCAAGATATTGTAAAAGGTTGACGATGCTGCCGTCACTAACATCGTAGATTAGTTGTTCTTTGCCGCCAGGCTTCTGTATTTCAAAAAATATTTTCGACGACCCCGGGGCCCATACAATTGACGCGTCATTGAAGTCGTCGAGATTGCGGCGTTCAATCAGACTGAATTCCCGCCGCTTTGTCGTAAAAATCCAGATTTCCGCCCAGCTCGATTCCTTAATTACATAAATGAGGCTCGAACGATCCGGCGAGAACGACGAACTAGCAATTTTTCTTTCAATGAGCAGGCTCGGATCGCTATCCATAAAAAGCGTCACCATGTCGGCAAATGTTGATTCGCCGCTGTTTACGGTAAGTTTTTTTGACCACGGAATAAAATTCGTTTTTTTGATTTCAACGGTATACTCGTTGGGGTTTATTTTTTTTATTATTGCCGGGGTCCGCTGTTTTTCGGGCTGGCCGTTGATAAATATTTCCGCATCCGTCGGGTTAGAATTTATTACGAGTACGCCGGTATGCTGCATCTGACCGGAGGTGAAATTATAACGATAGCCCATGGTGTAGGCGATAATCAGCGGGGCGACAGTCAAAAAAATAAGTACGAATATGATCTTAATTGATAATCTGGCGGATATCTTCATAGTCTTGCGAAAATTGGGTATTTGAGATAAAGTATATGTAATATGAGTAAATTTGTAATTCGCGGGGGGGAGCGATTGCGCGGCGATATTGAGGTGCATGGCATGAAAAATGCCGCGACGCCAATACTTGCAGCAACGCTTCTTACGAGCGAAGAATGCATTATAGACAATGTACCACAGATTACGGATGTGATAAAGATGGTTGAGATTTTGAAGAGTCTGGGTGCGCGCGCTGAGTGGACCAGCGGGCGCCAGCTTACGATTTGCGGGAAAGATGCGTGTATCGGCAAGATTGATCAGAAAAAAGTAAAAAGTATGCGGTCGTCGGTGCTATTACTCGGACCGCTGCTTGCGCGTTTTAATGAAGTAACGATCTCTGAACCGGGCGGCTGTATTTTGGGCAAGCGTCCGTTGGATACGCATTTTTATGCGCTCTCGGCGCTGGGTGCGAGCGTTGAACCAGCCGGGGACGAGTTCACGATTCGGGCCAGCGGCTTGCACGGTGCGGAAATTGTTTTACCCGAATTTTCAGTTACTGCGACCGAGAATGCGCTAATGGCCGCGTCGCTCGCCGACGGAAAAACCGTGATAAAGCTTGCGGCGGCCGAGCCACATGTCCAGGATTTGATCGATTTTCTCTGCGCCATGGGCGCGAAAATTTCCGGACGGGGAACGCATACCCTTGTCATTGAAGGAGTTAAGAAGCTTGGCGGAGCGCGGCACGCGCTGATTCCGGATCAGATTGAAATTTGCACTTGGGCGGTTGCCGCCGCGGTAACGGCCGGAGAGATCAATATTCATCCGGTTGTTCCCGAGCATTTGGATATCGTGATGTTGAAGCTGAAAGAGGCGGGAGTTTTGGCGGAGATTAAGGGGGACGTACTTGAAGTGAGGCCGTCGACAAATTTTCGGGCATTTAAACTGCAGAGTCTGCCATATCCCGGATTTCCGACCGATCTCGAGGCGCCGTTCGGAGTACTCGCAACCCGGTGCCCGGGCACTACATTGATTCATGACCCGCTGTACGAAGGGCGCATGGGATATATCAATGAACTTATAAAAATGGGCGCGAACGCCACGATCTGCGATCCGCACCGTGTGCTCGTCACCGGGCCGACGCCGCTCTATGGCCGCGAAATCCGAAGCTATGATTTACGCGCCGGCGCGACGCTTATTATTGCCGGACTAATTGCCGAGGGCGAGACAGTTATCGACGAGGCCGAAGTAGTTGATCGCGGTTATGAGACAATTGACGAGCGGCTGCGCGGTTTGGGCGCCGATATCCGAAGGGAATAGATTCAAAAATAAAAAATGCCACCGATGCGAGCGGGATACGGTGGCTTTTTGATTTCAGTCGTAGATTTTATTTTAGCTGGGTTGAGCCAAGAATTGGCTTGAAAAGAGCATCCGATTAGTTTAGCGGATATTTTGACTTTTATTAAAGAAACTGCTAGAATATTGGAGTGTATGTTACCCGATAATAAAAAAATCAGGTTAATTATTTCGGGATTAGCCCTGATCATTGTTTTTAGCGGCGGAATTGTTTTGGGCTCTCATTTTTCCGGTGGATCGAGGAGCGGTGACGTGATAAATAAGGAAGTTGAACAGCCGGTTTATTTGGAAAAAAATGCGGATTTCCGTATGTTCTGGCAGGTCTGGAATATGGTGAAAGATAAATATTATAAACAGCCGGTCTCCGAGACCCGGCTTTTTTATGGCGCCCTTGAAGGAATGGTGGCAGCACTCGATAATCCGTATACCGTATTTTTTACTCCGGAAAATGCGGAAAATTTCACAAAAGACCTGGAGGGCAAGTTTGAGGGAATCGGAGCCGAGATTGGCATAAGGCACGACCAGCTGACAGTCATATCGCCGTTACCCGACAGCCCGGCGGAGCGCGCCGGTCTCAAAATTGGCGACAATATTTTGGCGATTGACGCCCTGGATACAACCGGCATGTCGGTGGAAAAAGCAGTGAGTTTAATTCGCGGGCCGGCTGGAACCGATGTGGTTCTTTTGATCTGGCGAGAGGGCGCAGAAGAACCGTTTGAAACGCGGATTACCCGCGGCGCAATTGATATGGTGAGCGTGCGGTGGAAAATGCTTCCTGATGGCATCGCATACATTGAGCTTATGAGTTTTGCCGAAGATACGGTTGATCTTTTCAACCGGGCGGTTGGCGATGTAACCGGAGCCGGTGCAAAAGGCGTTATCCTTGATTTACGCGGGAATTCGGGTGGTTACCTCGAGAGTGCGGTTGATGTGGCAAGCCATTGGATTGGAACGCAAATTATTACGATTGAACGCGACAGCAAGGGCGTGGAAACTCCGTTCTATGGAAATAATCAGGGAGCACTCGCGGATATTCCGACCGTGATTTTAATGAATCAAGGAACCGCCTCGGGTTCGGAAATTTTGGCCGGCGCGCTCAAGGATTATGGCAAGGCAACGCTTGTCGGAAAACAGAGTTTCGGCAAGGGTTCGGTTCAAGAGATGGAAAATCTGAAGGACGGATCGGCAGTAAAAATAACTGTTGCTGAGTGGTTGACGCCAAACCATGAATCATTCGACGAGCAGGGCATTGTCCCGGACCATGAGGTTGAACTCACGGATGAGAATTACAACAATGATGAGGATCCGCAGATGGATAAGGCCATGGAAATCATTAAAGAGGTTCTCGTAAAATAATATGAGGAACGAAGTGTCAGCCGGCGGGATTGTTTTCCGGAATAAAGACGGGAAGATCCAGGTTTTATTGATAAGTGATTCGTACGGGAATTACGCCTTTCCTAAAGGGCATGTGGAGCGGGGTGAGACCGTGGAGCAGGCGGCTCTGCGTGAAACCGCGGAAGAGGTAAATCTTGAAAAATTGAAATTAATTAAAAAAATAGGCACGACAAAATTCTGGTTCACGCAGGACGGCGAAAAAATACATAAAACTTTGCATCTTTTTCTGATTCAGTCCCTGGACGAAACCGCTGAACCGTCGCCGCAGTACGAAATACAGGGGTGCGAGTGGGTGGATATTGAAAAATTAGCCGGAATAAAAACATATAAAAATCTTACACCCATAATGCGGAGGGCGATGAAGCTAATTTATCAACAGAAAAATATATGAACGTAATTTTTTTGAAGAACGTGCCCGGCGTGGCTCAGGCCGGTGATGTGAAAAACGTGGCCGACGGTTACGCCAGAAATTTTCTTTTCGTGAAGGGTCTGGCCGAACAGGCGACCACGGCGGCGCTCGCATCTCTTGAAGCGAAAAAGAAGCATGTTCAGCGGCACGAACAATCCGAGTCCGACCGCGCCGGCACCGCAAGCCGCAAAATCAAGGGTATGACGATTTCTATCCGGGCAAAAACCGCTGGCGATAGCAGTAAGCTTTATGCGGCCGTGAAACCCAAGGACATTGAAGAGGCGCTGAGGCAGGCGGGCGCAGAAATTGGAGAGGCGCAGGTTGAAACCGACGCGCCGATTAAAGAAACCGGCGATTATACGGCCACGGTTGATTTCGGCCACGGCATAAAAGAAATTATAAAATTAAAAATTATCAAAGATTGAATATGTCAAAATTTATCTTTGTGGTCGGCGGCGTAATGTCGGGCGTGGGAAAGGGGACCGCCTCGGCTTCGATCGGCAAAATTCTCCTGGACAAGGGATTCAATGTTACGGCAATCAAAATCGATCCGTATATAAATGTTGATGCTGGTACAATGAATCCGGTTGAACATGGAGAAGTTTTCGTAACCGAAGACGGCGACGAAACCGACCAGGACATCGGGACTTACGAAAGATTTTTAGATACGAATATCTACAAGGATAACTATATGACCACCGGCCGCGTTTACAAGACTGTGATTGAGAAAGAACGGAATCTTGAGTACGGCGGGCGGTGCGTTGAGGTTGTACCGCATGTGCCAGAGGAGATTATCAAACGGATAAAACGCGCCGCCAGGCGCGCCAGTGCGGATATAACGATGATTGAAATCGGCGGAACCGTCGGAGAATACCAGAACATACTCTTCTTGGAAGCGGCCCGCATGATGCACCTTGCCAATCCCAAGGATGTGCTTTTTGTGCTCGTGAGTTATTTGCCGATTCCGGATAAGATCGGGGAAATGAAAACGAAACCAACACAGTACGCGGCGCGCACTCTTAATTCCGCGGGCATCAATCCGGATATTATCATCGCGCGCAGTTCGCGGCCGCTTGACGATCCGCGCAAGAGAAAAATATCAATTTTTTGCAATGTCCAGAAAGAGGATATTATCTCCGCTCCGGACGCGGATACGGTTTACGAAGTTCCCATGATTTTTGAGTCGCAGAACCTGGCGCGGCGCATTCTTTCAAAATTCGGTCTTAAGGCGCGGAGGAAGCCGGCGAAAAATTGGACAAAGCTAGTGAAGATCATAAAGACCGCGGACAATCCGGTGCGAGTCGGGGTGATTGGAAAATATTTCAGCACCGGCAATTTTGTCCTGACCGACGCTTACATTTCGGTTCTTGAAGCAATCAAGCATGCGGCCTGGTATCATTCGCGCAAGCCGGAAATCGTCTGGATGAATTCCGAAGAGTTTGAGCAGGACCCGTCTAAACTCAAAACCCTTTCCGATCTTGACGGCATTATCATTCCGGGGGGATTTGGTTCGCGCGGCGTGGAGGGGAAAATCGCGGCAATCAAATACGCGCGCGAGAATAAGATTCCTTACTTTGGGCTTTGCTACGGCATGCAGTGCGCGGTTATTGAGTACGCCCGCAATGTCGCGGGACTTGCCGGCGCGAATACGACAGAAATAAATCCCAAGACCGAACATCCGGTAATTCACATCATGGATGAACAGAAGACCAAACTTGAAAAAGGCGATTACGGCGGCACGATGCGGCTCGGCGCGTATCCGTGCGTGCTTCATCCCGATTCATTGAGCCGCAAGGCATATGGTTTAAAGAATATCTCCGAAAGGCACCGCCACCGCTACGAATTTAATAATGCCTACCGCGATATATTGACCGAGAAGGGAATGATGCTCGCCGGCCGGTCGCCAGACCGTCGCCTTGTGGAGATTGTCGAAGTGCCAAACCATCCGTTTTTTGTGGCCGTCCAGTTTCATCCGGAATTCAAATCGCGCCCGCTCACGCCACATCCGCTTTTCCGCGAATTTATCGCCGCGGCAATTCGTAAGAAATAAAAAAATTTCCGGTTGGCCGTGGCCATACCGGAAATTTCTGATATTTTACGCTTTTTCTGGGATGACGCTGATGAATCTTGTGAGTTTGAGCGCGCCGTTGAATCGGCTTTTTTTCCGGGCGGAAAATTTCACTTTTCCGGCGCGAAGGGCGATGAGGGTATCATCACCGGTGCGCTTTACATTTTTACCGGGGTGCACGGTAGTGCCGCGCTGGCGGACAAGAATTGATCCGGCGTTAGCCCACTCTCCGTCGTAAAGTTTAACTCCGAGGCGTTTGGACTGCGAATCGCGGCCCAAATGAGTGGAACCACCCGCTTTTTTATGTGCCATATTTAAGTAATAGGATGATAATTTAAGTTTGCGAATATTATACACGAATGCGGCGGGGGCGTCAAGTCCCGGTAACTAAAAAATACATGAAATCGCTTATTATATTAATATTTTGGCGGGATCAGTTTATCCGGATTGTGACTATTTTCAGCGCGGTTTTGCTGTTCGCGCTTTGGATTCTGGCAACCGTAAAAATCGCGCCACTCTCCGGAGAGGGCGCATTTTTGCCACTTCACTACAATATATATTTTGGCATTGATTTAATCGGAGCCTGGTATAAGATTTTTGCGATTCCGGGTGCGGGAACGGTTTTCTTTATCGTAAATTGCGTTCTAGCCGCGATTTTTTATAAAAAGGAAAAGGTACTTAGTTATTTTGCCGCCGCTGCGAATTTTATCTTGAGCATCGGACTTGCCGTGGCGCTGGTACTAATTATTCTGTTAAATATTTGATTATGATGGATTCTTTCCAGGTGATAAGAATTTTTGCGCTTACCGCGATATCATTTGCGCTGGCCATGCTCTGGACTCCGGGGTTAACCCATTTTTTGTATAAGTACAAGATGGGCAAGCGAATTCGTGATGCCGGTTCCGCTCCGATTATGTCAAAACTGCATGAGAAAAAGGCCGGCACGCCGACAATGGGTGGAATTCTTGTCTGGGTGACGACGCTCGTACTTGCCCTGATTTTTGCGAATATCGCGCTTTTTGTTGACAACCATTGGCTTGCCGCGCTTGATTTTTTAAGCCGGAATCAGACGCTTTTGCCGCTCGGTGCGCTTGTGGCGTCGGCAATTGTCGGGCTGATTGACGATTATTACAACGTGAGGCGCATCGGTCCGCACGGCGGCGGCTTGCGCATGCGTCATCGACTTGCTATATACACGCTCATCGCGCTTATTGGTGCATGGTGGTTTTATTTCAAACTCAACTGGGATGTGCTACACGTGCCGTTCTTTGGCGATTTCTCGGTCGGTTGGTGGATAATGCCAATTTTCGCGTTTATAATCGTGGCGACTTCATTTTCGGTCAACGAAACTGACGGACTGGACGGACTCGCGGCCGGAACCCTGCTAACCTGTTTCGGGGCGTATTCAATCATCGCGTTCACGCAGGGGAAATACGAGCTCGCCGCATTTTGCGCCGTGATTATCGGTGCCCTGCTCGCGTTTCTGTGGTTCAATATTAATCCGGCGAGGTTCTTTATGGGGGATACGGGTGCGATGTCGCTTGGCGTAACCCTCGGTATCGTCGCCATGCTGACCGACAGCGTCGCACTGCTTCCGGTTATCGGGCTGGTGTTCGTTGCGGAATCGCTTTCGGTAATCATTCAGATGATTTCCAAGAAATTGCGCCACGGTAAAAAAGTATTTTTATCTTCGCCGATTCACCATCACTTTGAGGCGCGCGGCTGGCCGGAGCAGAAGGTGGTAATGCGCTTCTGGCTTATATCTGTAGTAATGGCATTCGTCGGAGTAATCATTTATCTCATGGACAAGACAGTAATACGATAAATCATGACGATGAAGTTTTTAAAAAATATTGACTATTCTTTCCTTGCGCTGGTCGGATTGATTGTGATTTTTGGGTTGATTGTGCTTTCGTCGGCTTCGGGGCCGCTCGGTTATCAGAAATTCGGCGACAGCTATTATTATCTCAAGCACCAAATTGTTTACGGCTTTTTGCCGGGAATAGCCATGCTCTTGATTTGCGCGAGAATACCATTTACTTTCTGGAAGAAAAAAGCGTTGATATTGTTTATTATTTCGTTCATTCTTCTACTCGCGGTTTTTATTCCGGGCATTGGCGCGGAATATGGAACCGCGCATAGCTGGCTGAGCATTGGGGGATTTTCTTTCCAACCCTCCGAGTTGTTGAAACTAACTTTTTTAATTTATCTTGCCGCGTGGCTTGAGGCGCGCGGAGAAAATAAATTAAAGGATATCAATTCGGGTTTGGTGCCTTTTTTGATAAGCCTTGGTGTGGTAATGCTGGCGATGGTTCTTCAGCCTGACCTTGGGACCATGACAATCATTGTTGTGTCATCTCTTATAGTTTATTTTGCCGCCGGAGCGCCGTGGGCCCATATCGGACTTTTGGGCGGAGCCGGAGCGGCGCTTCTATTCATACTCATAAAAATGGCTCCGTATCGTTCGGCGCGCTTTATGACATTCTTACATCCGGAGCTCGATCCGCAGGGAATCGGTTATCATATTAATCAGGCGCTTCTTGCGATCGGTTCTGGCGGAATTCTTGGACTCGGCCTGGGACACTCGCGGCAAAAATTTCAATACCTTCCCGAGGTGGCGGGTGATTCAATATTTGCAGTGATGGCTGAAGAACTGGGTTTAATATTTTCACTCTTGGTGGTCGTGGCTTTTGTGGCGCTCCTCATCAAGGGATTCCGGATTGCCGCGAGTTCAGATGACGTTTTTGGCCGATTCTTGGCCACCGGAATTTCGGCGTGGTTCGCGGTTCAGGCGCTTATTAATATCGGTTCGATGATTGGACTCATGCCCATGACCGGCGTACCGCTGCCGTTTATTTCTTACGGCGGATCGGCGCTCATGGTTTCACTCGCCGCAGTCGGAATATTGTTAAATATTGATCGTCACGCGCGTGCGTGATCGCAATTATATGAAAGTATTATTTACCGGAGGATTCACCCTGGGGCCGGTTACGCCCCTTCTCGCGGTTTCTGAAGAGATACGGCGGCGCGACCCGCTGGCCGATGTTTTTTGGATTGGAACAATGAGCGGTCCGGAGCGCGAGCTAATTGCCGAATACAATATTCCGTTCAAGGCAATCGTGACCGCCAAATTCAGGCGTTACTTTAGCTTGTATAATCTTGTTGATTTTTTTTATTTTTTCGTCGGCCTAATGCAGTCGTTTATTTATCTTTTAGGCAACCGGCCGGATGTCATAGTTTCGGCCGGTGGATTCGTGAGCGTGCCGGTTGTGTTCGCCGGGTGGGCGCTGGGCATCCCGTCACTCATACATCAGCAGGATGTGCGTCCCGGTCTCGCAAACCGCCTCATGGCGCCGTTCGCGAAAGTAATTACCGTTTCGTTTGAGAAGTCACTGAAAGATTTTTCGAGCAATAAAAGCAAGTGGATTGGCAATCCGGTAAGAGAAGATGTCTTGCGCGGCAATCGTCGGGAATCGTTGGAATATTTTAATTTTACCAACGAAAAGCCAGTTCTTCTGGTGCTGGGAGGCGGAACCGGCGCGGCGCGCATCAATGAGCTGGTAAAAGAGACGCTTTCCGAACTTTTAAAATTTTGTCAGGTGCTGCACATTGCGGGTCCGCGCAAAGGCAATATCAGTGAAGATAAGTCCGGTTATCGCGTGTATCCGCTCTTGACTGAAGGAATGTCGCGCGCGTATGACGCCGCCGATCTGGTCGTCAGCCGCGCGGGCATGGGAACGCTTACCGAGCTTGCGGCTCTCGCTAAACCGGCAATAATTATTCCAATGCCGGATTCGCATCAGGAAAAAAACGTTGAAATATTTGAATCCGCCAATGCGGCGCAGTATCTGCCGCAAGAGACTCTCACGCCGGAAAGATTCGTAGAGACGATTCGTCACAGTTTTGAACATCTGGACGAACTGCGGGAAAAAGCAAAGCGAAAATCTATTATTCTGCCGCGCGGCGCACGCGATAAAATGGCGGATTTGATTATTGGGTTGGCTTTGAAAAAATAATTAATCAATAAAATATCCTCCGATGATATTCGGAGGATATTTTATTTTGTTACAAGTTTTACAGTCAATTAGATTATTTCTTCTTCTTCAGTCGAAGCCGGCTCCTCGGCGGAACCTTCTTCTACCGGAGTCTCCTCGGGAGTTTCCTCGACCGGAGTCCCCTCGGCAACATCTTCGCAAGTGCACGGATCGTTGCCGCATGTGCAATCTGCCATAGTTTTTTTCTTAATATTTAGTGTAATTACTATACCATATATTTGGACATTTGTCAAGGCATGGTGTCAAGAGTTGCCGGTGTGGATAAAATTAAATTGTGAAGATTTTTCGATGAACGTGTGCGCATACGGAAATAATACGGAGAATATCCGTACCAGATATTTTTACTACTTTTTTTACTATTATTTTCATACAGCACTTCTAGTGTTCGGCCGGAATAATTTTTCAACCATTCGTTGCGCGTATTTTCCGATGCGCGGGAAAGGATATTCATGCGCGATTTTATTTCCGCGGGAGATATATTATTTTTCAGCCGGGTGGCAGCGGTATCCGGCCGTTCGGAGTACGGGAAGAGGTGAATATTTATAAATTTAATCCGGCGGATTAATTCAATTGTCAGATTAACATCATTCATGGTTTCACCCGGGAATCCGACGATGATATCCGTGGAAAATGAAAACAGGGGATTGACGCGGCGCGCGGCCCGGACGATGCGCGTATAATCTTCCGCCGAATAGGCGCGATTCATGAGTTTCAAAATGCGGTTGCTGCCGCTTTGGAGAGAGAGATGCAGGTGCGGCATGAGGCGGGGTTCGCGGAAAAGCGCGATAAATTCGGCGGTTATGGGGCGGGGATCAACTGATCCGAACCGGATCCGCGGAATGGTTGTCTGAGAAAGCACTAATCCGACAAGGTTCGCGAGCCGGAGTTTGTTTTCGCGGTACTGGCAGATATTGATGCCGGTCAGTATTATTTCTTTGGCACCAGCGGCTCCGGCCTGATTGATTTCCGCGATTATCTCCGCGGACGACCGGGAAACCGATTTGCCGCGGATTTTGCGGATCAGGCAGTATGAACAGTTAAAATTACAGCCATCTTGGATGCGGATGAAGGCGCGCGTTGACGGGCGCGGCACGGACTGCGGTCTTGCGGAGTGCCGAGATTTAAGATATTCAATAACCCGGTCGGGATTTGAAAAATATAAATCAATCTCTGAAATTTTTTTAACAAAACATCCGGCGGCAATTACTTGCTTGCCGGATTTTTTCGCGGCGCGGAGCATCTGGCGCGTGCGCTGTTCGGCGCCGGAGGTGACGGCGCAGCCACTGATTACTGAATAGTCGCAGGATTCGCCGTAGGGGACAATCGTCCATCCGTTGGCGGCCGCGGCGTCGCGGATTTTATCGCTGTCGGCCTGGTTGGCTTTACAGCCGAGCGCGTAGAAACTAATTTTCATTAACTAATTTGGTAGGCCGGCTGGGATTCTCACATCGTCCCTCGACAAGCTCGGGACTCTCACGAAAACCTTCGGGTTTTCGTGGGCTTTCCTCGGTAAGCAAGGGGGCTGCGCCCCCTTACCATCCCCGATTCAAATCCCAGCAAATATATTTCGACTTACTTAATAATCTACTACGGAATACTGATTACTGACTACTCGATTGGTAGGCCGGCTGGGATTTGAACCCAGGACCTTCTGCTTAAAAGGCAGTTGCTCTACCAGACTGAGCTACCGGCCCAAATTATCATTTTTTTATATTTATTTTAAGAATATTCTGACTGAGCCCCGACGATCCCGACTGCGTCGGGATGTCGGGATCCCGATTTCCGCCCGTGGCGGAACATCGGGACTACCGGCCCAAATAATGAAAATATGTTATCAAATTCGATTAATAAAATCAAGGGTTCAGCCCCGCGATATTAAAAAGAGTAAATATCCGGCATAACAGATTAGGAATCCGACGCCCTGCCAGCGTTCAAGAATGTGCCGTTTGCCGATAAACATAAAGGAAAAAAGCAGGATTGTGGCGAGAGCGGCGACGATGATGGAAGAGTTCATACCCGGAGTAAGCGGTAGCGGCCGGATTATCGAACTTACACCAAGGATCCAAAATATATTAAATATATTGGAGCCGACGATGTTGCCCACGGCGATGTCGGGATTCTTTTTATACGCCGCGACCGCCGAAGCGGCGAGCTCGGGAAGTGAGGTGCCGACCGCGACGATTGTGAGACCGATAAAAGCCTGGCTAAGGCCGGCGATTTCCGCAAGCTTAATAGCTGAATCAACTGCAAGTTTTCCGCCAAGGGCAAGGCCGGCAATGCCGCCGCATATCATAATTAAGGAAAGCCAGCCTCTGTAGGTTTTTATATTGTCCTTAGAATCGGTGCGGCTTCGGCTGATGCTGTAGGTATAATAAAGAAAGATTAAGAAAAAAGACAGAAGGACCAGGCCGTCAATGTGGGAAAGTACGCTCTCTCCGGTGCCATCGATCAGAGTGTCGTTCGCGAGAATGAAAACAAGGATAGCGGCGAGCAGGCTCAACGGAATTTCTTTCCAGGTGGTGCCGGAATTTATCGCTAGGGGATAAAATATTGCAGTAATCCCAAGAATTAAAATTATATTCGCGATATTACTGCCGATGATGTTGCCGATGGCAAGATCCGTGGCGCCCTTGAAACTGGAAAGAATATTAACGACCAATTCGGGGACAGATGTGCCGAATGCAACTACGGTGAGGCCAATAACGATGCATGGCACGCCGAGTTTTTTGGCAATTGAAGACGATCCGTCCACGAGCCAGTCGGCACTTTTTATGAGAATCGCGAGCCCGGCGATTAATACAAAGAGATTGAATAACATAATATTATTATTCTATCAAATTTATAAAATTGTTTCAACCGGTATACAGTTGTTTTTTGATTAAAATTAGGCTAAAATATATGTGTCTATGGCAAAGGCGCAAAACAAAAAATTAAAAATCTACATGATTGGCCAGAAGGGTATCCCGAAATCAGGGGAACTCGGCGGAGGCATTGAGACTCATGTGGAGGCAGTTGCGACACGGCTCGCGGCGCACGGGCACCGGGTTTTTGTGTATGTGCGGCCGTGGTTTCAAAAAGAGCGGACGCGCAAGTATAATGGTGTCACGCTTTTGCGGCGGTGGACTTTTCAGAGCAAAAATCTTGAAGCGATTATTCATACGTTTATTTGCACGCTTGATGTTTTAGGACGAGACGTGGATATTATTCATTATCACGGTGTCGGACCGTCCACTCTGGCGTGGATCCCAAGACTGTTTAAAAAAAGCGCAAAAGTTTTGGTGACATTTCATAGTCAGGATCGTTTCCACAAAAAATGGGGGCTCGCGGCGCGGTTTTATCTTGCCTGGGGAGAATGGACGGCCTGCCATTTTCCACATTACACAATCGCGGTAAGTCAGAATATTGCGATTTATTGCGCACGGAGATTTAAGAGAGAAGCGGTATATATTCCGAACGGCGTTGAGCCGGGCATCGTGCGCCGCTCGGACGAACTCGAGCAGTTCGGGGTCCGGCCGGATGGATATTTTCTGGTGGTCGCGCGCCTCGTCCAGCACAAGGGTATTCACTATTTAATCCAGGCGTATCAGGGGCTGAAGACCCAGAAGAAACTGGTGATTGTCGGTGCGCCGAGTTTTTCTTCGCAGTATTTAAAGTTTCTTGAAGCCCTGGCCGAGGGCAACCGCAATATTATCTTTGCCGGTTTCCGCACCGGTGACACCCTGCGCCAGCTTTTCGCCCATTGCTATACGTATGTCCATCCGTCCGAATCAGAAGGGCTTTCAATAACTATTTTGGAGGCCATGAGTTTTGGCAAATGCGTTTTGATTTCCGACATCCCGGAAAATCTTGAAACAATTGATCACTCGGGATTTTCTTTTAGGTCCGGCAATGTCACGGACCTGCGGCAGAAGATGGAGTATTTGCTCGCGAATCCGGCAATGGTAAAGCATAAGGGCGCGCGAGCAAAGAAATTTATCGGAGAATTTTTCAACTGGGAAAAGATCGTGGAGAGCATCGAGGGGCTGTATCGCCGGTAGGTTTGACAATTATTTCAATATCTCATTTCATGCTATGATAAGAATGTTTTATGGCTAAAATTCGCAACAATTGGCACGCCTGTCCGGCCAAGGAAATATTGAATATGCTGCGGACGCAGAAAAGCGGACTCGCAAAAGACGATGCGGCGCATCGGCTGGAGCGGTGTGGGTTTAATGAATTGCCCCGCGAAAAAGGGCTGTCCGGCCTTAAGGTTTTCCTCGCCCAGTTCAAGGGGCCGCTGATTATCATTCTGCTCGTTGCCGCGGGAATAAGCCTGGTGATACGGGAGTTTGTGGATTTTGGCGTGATAATTGCCGCGGTTTTTTTGAATACGGTTATCGGGTTCGTGCAGGAGTATAAGGCTAATAAATCGCTGAAAAGGCTGAAAGAGATGATTGAACCGCAGGCAACGGTCCGGCGCGACGGGCGCGAGATTATAATTCCGTCACGCGAGGTCGTGGCCGGCGATATCCTGATTCTCGAAGCCGGGGCGCGCATTCCGGCCGACTGCCGTTTGATCGAGGCCTATGATTTTTCGACCAATGAAGCCGCGCTTACCGGCGAATCCCTGCCCATTAACAAGATTATAACTCCGCTCTCGGCCGGCACACTACTCGCCGAACGCCGCAATATGGCATATCTTTCAACCGTTGCGGTGCGCGGCCGCGCGGTTGCGGTCGCCGTGGCGACCGGACGTGAAACCGAACTCGGTCGTATCGCGAAAATGATTTCCGAAATCCCGGAAGAACCCACGCCGCTTCAAGTCCAGCTTAGTTTTTTGGGAAAATCACTTGGCGGGATAGTCTCAATAATCAGCTTGCTGATTTTTATTTTTGGCGTGATATTGGGACAACCGTGGTTCGGGATGCTGCTCACGAGTGTCGCTCTTTCGGTGGCCGCGATTCCGGAGGGCCTGCTCGTGGCAATGACCGTGGTGCTCGCGATCGGCATGCAGTCAATACTAAAAAAACAGGCGCTGACGCGTCGGCTGATTACGGCCGAGACATTGGGGTCGGTTTCGGTAATCTGCTCGGATAAAACCGGCACCCTGACACTCGGCGTAATGCAAGTGACGACAGTTGAAACATATAAGGGCGCACTCGAACTTCCGTCCGAAATTGAGGGAAATATGTTTGCCAAAAGCGATCACGCGATCGCGCTAAAAATCGTTTTATTGTGTAATGACGCTCATTTCGAAAATCCGGACCAGCCGGTTACTTCGACGATTATCGGCGATCCGACCGAGGTGGCGCTTTTCCGGGCGGCGCGTGAGTCCGGGCTGGATATCCACGAGCTCGCGCGAAGTTATGTCCGGAAATTTGAACTGCCGTTTGATGCCGGAAAGCGATACATGGCGACGCGACACGAGTTCAAGAAAGACGCGGACGTGATTTACGTAAAAGGAGCGCCGGAACAAGTTCTTTCATTCTGTTCATATTATCTCGCGGACGGAGAAATACATCATCTGGGAAAAGATGAACGCGATAAAATTCATAAGGATGTTTTGAGGCTGGCCGGCAAGGGACTGCGGATTTTGGCCGCGGCATACCGCCGGCACGATCCTGAAGATCCGGATTTGGGGGAGAACGATCTCAAGGAAATGGTTTTTACCGCCCTGGTTGGGTTGCAGGATCCGGTGCGTCCGGAGGCGCGCGAAACAATCCGGCTCTGCCGCGAAGCGGGCATACGGCCGGTGATAGTGACCGGCGATCATATTTTGACCGCTACGGCGGTGGCCGAGCAGGTGGGCATTGAAATAAAACACGATAACGCCATGAACGGCGCAGAGATTGACAGAATGAATGACCGCGAACTCGCCAAGGTAATTAAACGGGTTGATATTTTCGCGCGGGTTGAACCGCAGCACAAGGTTCGCATTGTTGACGCCTGGCAGGCGGCCGGCGCGGTGGTGGCAATGACCGGCGACGGAGTGAATGACGCGCCGGCATTAAAATCCGCGGATGTGGGCGTGGCGCTCGGGAGCGGCACGGACGTGGCTAAGGAAAATTCCGACCTCGTACTCCTGGATGATAATTACCGGACAATCGTGAACGCGGTTCACCGCGGCAGGATAATTTTTGACAATATCCGAAAAATAATTGTTTATCATCTAGCGGACAGTTTTGGCGAAATGATTCTGATTGTCGGTAGCCTGATTTTCCGACTGCCGCTGCCACTTTTGCCGGCGCAGATTTTGTGGATTAATCTCATTACCGATGGCCTGCCGAGTTTTGCGCTCACGGTTGAGCCTGGAGAAAAAGACGTGATGCGGATTCCGCCGCGGCCAAGAACCGAGCCGGTTATGAACCGGGAGATGAAGCTTTTAATTTTTCTCGTCGGAATTCTTACTGATATCGGTCTTTTTCTGCTTTTTATATATATGCTGAACATCGGCAAGGAGGTGGATTATGCCCGAACGATTGTGTTTGCCGCGCTGGGCGTTGATTCGCTTTTTTATGTTTTTAGCTGCCGAAGCCTGCGCCACACCATATTTACATTTAATCCGTTTAGCAACCGTTTTTTGCTGGCGGCGGTGGTTGGGGGGTTGGCCCTGCAGCTTGTTGCGCTTTATGTTCCGTTTTTTCAAAATTTGTTTGGTTTGCAGGTACTTTATTTCAAGGACTGGCTGTTGGTGCTGGCAATCGGCGTGATTGAAATCCTGGCCATTGAAATTACCAAGCTCTTTTTTATTGCCGCCCGGAAGAGAAAACAACCGGCTTGCGCGATTTAACAAATTTAATTTAAATGCTATAATTCTAAATCATCTTATGAATAAAGCTTTTTTCGCTAAAATAAGGCACGGGCACGAGATGCACGAAACAAAGAGGAGGATTGTCGTGCGAAATTCAAATGAGGCGCTGAATTTGTCAAAGCGCGCGATTTTTTCCTACCACCGCGATGACGTAAAATCGGCGCAGGAGAATTTGGCACAGGCGGAGAAAATTTTCGCGCGTCTGGATCGCGAGGCAAAGGGTATGCCCGCGCTCCGGCACGAGGGTTCGTGGCGCGCCGCGCTTGAGGAATACTGCGAGGCCAAATTATTTGGCGAATTTTTGCACAGCGGTTGCGTCTGTGAAATTCGCGACCGCCAGGTTGATACGGAAATTTATATCGGCGGGCTTTCGGATTTTACTGGCGAGCTGGTGAGGCGCGCGGTCAGAGAGGCCACGGAAAAGAATTTTGAGGACGTCCGGAAGATCAAGGATGCGATTACGGAAATCATGAGCCAGCTTATACAGTTGGATCTGGCCGGATATCTGCGCACCAAGTATGATCAGGCCAAAAATAATCTTCGCAAGATCGAAGAAATAATGTACGAAGTTTCTTTAAGAAAATGATATGAATAAAGTTCTAAAATATCTCATCATTGCGGACGTGATATTTTTATCCGGCGTTACACTGGTGTCGCCGGTTATCGCAATTTTTATTAACGATAAAATCGTTGGAGGTTCGATATTCGCGGCCGGACTCGCCGTCATGATTGTTTGTTTCGTGAAGGCCGCGGTGATTGTTCCGCTCGGCATATTCAATGACCGCGAACGCGGCAATCGGCGCGAGTTCATCACACTGGTCCTGGGTCTTTTTATCATGAGCCTAGTGCCGATCGGATATATTTTTATTCACCGTATAGAGCATTATTTTCTTTTGCAGATTGTGGACGGCATCGGCGCAGCGTTGTATTATCCGGGCTGGTACACGATTTGGACAAGATTTGTCGACGGATACAGCGAAGGGCGCACTTGGGCGATTTACGGATCGCTTACCTCGCTTGCCATGGGTATAACCGCGTTTGTCGGCGGATATGTGGCGCAATTCTTAGGTTTTCATGCAGTCTTCATTATATATTCAATGTTCACCTTGATTTCAATAATCTTTATTTTATTGGTAAGAAATAGGATTTATGGATGGTCAAAAGCCTAGGGTCGCGGCAATCGTGCCCGCGTTTAATGAAGAAGAGACAATCGGACCGATTCTGGAGACATTGAAAACCTCGCCGCTTGTTGACGAGGTGATTTTGATTTCCGACGCGTCATCCGATCGTACGCATGAAATCGGCAACCGCGCCGGAATTACGATCTCGCATCAGCTGCCGATCAAGGGCGGAAAAGGCGCGGCAATGGCGCACGGCGTGGCGCACACCGATGCGCCGATTATTTTTTTCGCGGATGCGGATTTGTACGGATTCAGCCACGCGCATATTGAAGCAATTTTAAAACCCGTTATCCAAGGCCGGCTTGCCATGTGCGTGGGATTGCGCGACCGTGGAAAATTTTTGATGAAGCTTTCCGGAATCCTGCCGCTGATCGGCGGAGAGAGGGCGATGCGGCGCCAGGTTTTTGAAGATATTCCGGACGCGTACCGGCGCGGATTCATGGCCGAGATCGCCATGAATTATTACTGCCGGTCCAGGAAACTCAAGTACGGTTCGGCCGAGTGCCCGGGGCTCACCATCAGGCGCAAGATGCAGAAGGTCGGGTTTACGAATGGGCTGAGGGAATACATTAGAATGTATTATGAGATTTTTAAAGCAATGATAATTGTGAGGTGGGCGCATCTAGTTGGTAAATTTTAAAAATATGGATAAAAATATTTGCGTTTTTGGCGATAGTATCGTCTGGGGAGCGTGCGACTATGAACAGGGCGGCTGGGCGGAGAGACTGAAGATTTTTTGTGCTAAAAATTACGAAGATGTTTCGGTCTATAATCTTGGTATTTCGGGAGACAATACGGACAAACTTTTAAAAAGATTCAAGGGAGAGGCTAGGACGCGAGACCCCGGCATAATTATTTTTGCCGTCGGCATCAATGATTCTTATTATCGCGTGGCGAAAAAAAATCCAAAAGTCCCGCTACGGAGATTTAAAAAGAATATTTTTAAATTGATAAAACAGGCAAAGAAAATTGAGGGCAGGGCAATAATTGTGGGGTTGGCCGGAGTTGATGAGAAAAAGACCATGCCAACGACCTGGGATGCGGAATTGTTTTATGATGATGATAATGTTATTAAGTATGATAATGCCTTGAAAGATATCTGTAGCGTAGAGGGGGTAAAATATGCGGAGATTAAGAGCTTATTGAATCACGAGGATTTTGAGGATGGCTTGCATCCAAACGCTCGCGGACATGAGAAGATTTTTCAAAGAGTGAGGGATTTGCTTATTGATATTAATCTGATTTAATATTATTTGAAATCATCCGTTAATCAATCCGCTTGAATACGGCGCGTCTTGGTTAATCTTAGCGGCTGGATTCCCGCTTTCGCGGGAATGACGGTGAGCTGATTAAGACATTCATATAACGTTCCCTCCCTTTGTTCAAAAGGGAGGGTCAGGGAGGGATTTTATGCCTACTTACAACTCAAAACTAAAAACCACGGCGCGCAATCTTCGTAAGGCGATGACGCCAGCGGAAATGACACTTTGGATTCGATTGCGCCACAAACAAGTTTATGGCGCGCAATTTTTTCGTCAAACAAGGATTGGCAATTATATAGTTGATTTTTATTGTCCGTCTAAGAAGTTGGTGGTTGAAGTTGATGGCGGTCATCATAATTATGACAAATTGCAGAGAACACGTGACGAAGAAAGAAATAAATATCTGGAGTATGTTTGGAAACTTAGGGTGCTGCGTTTTTCAAACGGCGATGTATTAAAAAGCCCAGATGAGGTTGTCAACAAAATTGCCGAGGCGATAGGGGATTAGAGAAAAAAATCCCCCCCCTGTCTCCCCCTTTTGAACAAAGGGGGAGGACGATATTGTTCGTCCGCGCAGATGAGCAGGTAATATTACAAATTATGCATAATCAATTTTCAGAATATAAAAATAAAAAAATCCTGATCGCCGGTTTGGGGTCGTATGAGAAGGGGAGCGGGATTTCGGCGGCCCGGTTTTTTGCCAAACTCGGCGCGCGGGTCACGGTGACGGATTTGAAGTCCGCCGCGCTTCTTGCAAAAAGCGTGCGCTCGCTCCGGGGACTCAAGATTAAGTTTGTTTTGGGAAAGCACCGGATATCGGATTTCCGCGAAGCCGACATTGTGGTTAAGAATCCGGGCATGCGGCGCAGTTCCGAATACCTTGCGGCGGCGAGAAAAGCCGGCGCGCACATTGAATCCGACATGACCATATTTTTCCGCCATTGCCCGTGCCGGATTATCGGGGTCACCGGAACGCGCGGCAAGAGCACGACCACGTCGCTCATCTACGAGATGCTGAAGCGCAAATACAGGCGCGTTTTTTTGGGCGGCAATATCAAGATTTCTCCGTTGAATTTTTTGCACAAACTCCGGCCCGGGGATGTCGCGGTGGTTGAACTTTCTTCATGGATGCTTGAAGATCTCAACGCAGGGCGGATGAGCCCGCACGGCGCGGTCATCACCAACGTGATGCGCGATCATCTGAATACATATAACGGCATGAAAGAGTACGGCGAAGCCAAGGCAATGATTCTCGCGCATCAGAATGTCGGCGATTTCGCAGTGCTGAACCGCGATAATAAATATACGCGGCAGTTTGGCGCGCGGGTGATTGGCCGGCGTTTCTGGTTTTCGCTTAAACCGTTCATTGAAGAAAACGGCGCCATGGTTAAAAACGGACGCATGATTTTCCGAGAGGACGGGCGCGTCCGTAATGTCGCGTCAGTAAAAGACGCGGCAATGCGCGGAGAACATAATCTTTATAACAGTCTGGCCGCGCTCGCGGTAGCGAAAATAATGGGCGTGCCGTGCGTCGCGGTGCGGAAAACCCTGCGCGCGTTCAATGGCCTGGCGGACCGGCAGGAGCTCATCCGCGAGATCAGGGGAGTCAAATATTATAATGATACTACCGCCACCACGCCGGATGCCGGAATCGCGGCTCTGCGCACCCTCGGGGTGCAGAAGAATATCATCCTGATTGCCGGCGGGGCGGACAAAGAGCTCATCTTCGGGGAATGGGCAAAGGCGCTTAAAAAATATTGTAAAAAAGTCGTCCTGCTTCAGGGCACGGCCACGCCAAAAATGTCCGCCGAACTCAAAAAAAACCGGGTTGAGATTGAGTCCACGGTAGACTCCATGAACGCGGCCGTAAATCTCGCCAAAAAGCTTGCCAAAAAAGGTGAGATTATCCTGCTTTCACCGTCGGCCGCGAGCTTTGGTTTATTTCGCAATGAATTTGACCGTGGCGAGCAGTTTATCCGGGCTGTGCGTAAAATATAGGCGGTTGAGCTTATTTGTGCTATAATGTGTATAAGTTAATTTAACCCTAAGAAATTATTAATAATTTAGCTAAATCTATGGCAAACGGAGACAAAGTCGAGAAAGTCCAGGGCTATTGCGTAAAGTGCAAAGCCAAGCAGGATATGTCGGAAGCGAAGGAAGTTGAGATGAAGGGCAAGGGCGGAAAGACACGCCGCGCGATGAAGGGAAAGTGCCCGAAATGCGGCACAACCATGTTCCGGATCATGGGCGCCAAAAAGTAAGAAATATTTAAAAGCCCCCGTTCAAAAAGGGGGTTTTTATATTGGCCAAATCATGGTAAAATGAAGCAGATGTTAAATACATTAAGAAAATTAATACCGCGGCCAATTCTGGGGGTCTACCATTTGATTTTGGCGCGTATCGCGGCCTTGATTTACCGCAATCCTTCGCGCGAGCTTATCGTCATCGGCGTGACCGGCACGAACGGCAAATCAACAACCGTGAATCTCATTAGCCGGATTCTGGAGCAGGCGGGCGCGAAAACCGGGTTTACCACCACCATTAATTTCAAGGTGGGGGACAAGGAATGGCTGAATGACACTAAGATGACCATGCCGGGCCGCTTCCGGCTCCAGAAGATGCTGCGCGACATGGTGAAGGCCGGCTGCGTCTACGCAGTGATTGAAACCTCCTCCCAGGGGCTGGACCAGCACCGGCATCTGGGCGTTGAATACGATGCCGCGGTTTTTACCAATCTCGCGCCCGAGCATCTGGAGGCGCACCACGGATTTGAAAATTACAAAAAAGCCAAAGGCAAATTATTCGCGCATGTTTCAAGATTCAAGAACAAGAAAATCGGCGGCGCGGTCATCCCGAAAATTATCGCGGTGAACGCGGATGACGAAAACGCGGGTTATTTTCTGGATTTTCTGGCGGATAAAAAGATTACCTACTCAATGGAAAATTTTTCCGACTACCGCGCCGAGGACGCGGTGCTTGAGCCGGCGGGTTCGCGTTTTACCCTTAAGGGCATGGATTTTGAAATGCCTCTGCCGGCGAGATTCAATATTTACAACGCTCTCGCGGCAATCGCCGTGACCGCCGGGCTCGGAGTGCCGCTCGAGGCCGCGCGGGACGCGCTCGCGCAGGCCAAAACAATTCCCGGGCGGCTGGAATACATTGACGCGGGCCAGGATTTCAAGGTAATGATTGACTACGCGCCCGAACCGAATTCGCTCGCCGAACTGTATCATCTTTTAAAATCAATTCCAAAGAATAAACTGATTCATGTTCTTGGTTCGGCCGGCGGCGGCCGTGACAAGGCGCGGCGGCCAATTCTCGGGCGCATGGCCGCCGAAACCGCGGATTATGTAATTGTCACGAACGAAGATCCCTACGACGAAGATCCCATGGAAATTATCAACCGCGTGACTGAGGGGGCAATGGCCGGCGGCAAGGTTCTGGATGAAAATTTGTTCAAGCGCATGGATCGCCAGGAGGCAATTGAAAAAGCGATCAGTCTTGCCGGGCCCGGAGATTTTGTGCTGATTACCGGCAAGGGAGCCGAGCAGGCCATGGTGGTGCAAGGCGGACGCAAGATAAAGTGGGACGATAGAGAAGTCGTGAGGCAGATTTTAAAAAAACGAGGAATCAAGAATTAGGAATTATGAATCAGGATCTCGTTGAGTCGCGATTCCTGATTCCTGATTCATAATTCATTATTCACGCGTTATGAGTTTGGAAAAAGCACTAAATTTAAAAGACGATGAAAAAGTAATTTACGCGGCGCATCAGTTTCCGCTGACCTACTGGCCGAGCGTGGTTATAGCGTTCGCGCTTTTGGTGGCGCCGTTCTTTTTTATGTTTCCTCTTTTTGAGCTGGGCTGGTGGGGCGTTGGGATTTTTGTCTTGGCGATTGTTTTCGGCGTCTTTTACGCCCTGCGGCAGGTGGTGCAGTGGTATTACAATGTATTTGTAGTGACCGATCAGCGCGTAATTGACATTGACCAGCGCGGATTTTTTGACCGTACGGTTTCGGTGGCGCCGTACCAAAACATCCAGGATGTTTCATACCGGATCCACGGCGTCTGCCAGACGGTTTTACGTTACGGCAACGTGCTGATACAGACGGCTAGCACAACCGCGAATTTGGAAGTGCGCAAGGTGCGCCATCCGCACGTGCTGCAGGAGCTCATCAACGAGCTTAAGCTTGAGGCACGGACGCAGGCGCCGGGCGACGAAAAGATAAACGCGCTCAAAGAGTTCACTGACCGGCTGACAATCGGCGAAATCAAGGCGCTGGTGCAGAAACTTAAAAGCGAGGAAAAAGAAAAAGCGGTTAAGGATTTTTTTAGCGACGAGGAAAATATATGAGAGAGCCGCGGCAGGGAAAATTAAGGCAGATTCTGGGACTAAAAACTTTTTTTGCGATTAACCTCTGCATTCTTTTTCTGGTGGCGCTTAGTTTCGGGCGCGAATTTGTGCGCAATTACGAGATAGATAAAGAAATTAAGAGCCTGGAGGACAAGGCCACGGCTTTGGAAGTGCGGAATCAGGATATTCTTCAGCTTGCCGAACAATTAAAGACAAGCGATTATCTGGAGGAGGAGGCAAGGGTTAAACTCGGACTAATGAAACCCGGAGAATCGGTGGCTGTAATGCCCGAGCCGTCGGCAGAAACCGCGGTCCCGGTCGCCGTTGGGCAGGATTCGGCGAACGGAGATGCGCCGGTAAAAGAAAAAAGCAACCCTCAGCGCTGGCTCGAATATTTTTTAGGGACATAAAATGACAAAAGATACAAAAAAAATTATTATTATCGCGATCGCGGCGATTATTCTGATAAAGGCTCTCACCGCGATCGGAATTTATGGGTTCAGGAGCACAAACGCGTTTTATTGTTTTATGACCCGTGCCTTGCCGTATCCGGCCATGTTCGTGAATTACCATCCCGTGCTTTATCGCGAGTACGCGGACAATGTGAATACCCTGCGCAATATTGCCCGGGAACAGGGTGGCTCGGAAATGACCGAAGGGCAAATACGCAAAAGCGCGGCCGAGCGGCTGGTCGCGAATCAAGTGCTGGAGCAGATGGCCGCGGAACGGAAGATCAAGGCCTTTGATTATGAAATTGAAAAGGAGTTTCAGCGGGCGGTCGGTGACACGGATCAGGACGAGCTTGAAATGAATTTAAAAAAGCTTTTTGGCTGGACGGCGGAGGAATACAAAGAAAACGTGGTTAAGCCGTTTATTTTGGGGCAAAAATTGACCGAAGCCATATACGGCAGCAACGCGGATGATTTTGAAAAATATCTTCAGGAAGAAATTAAAACTGCCAAAATTTTGTATTTAGTGCCGCATTAGTACGAGGAATCATGAATAAGGAATTATGAATTATGAATCATAATTTGTCGGATGGTACTCAATGGGTCTGAAAATTAAGAATTAGTGGCCGTTAAAAGCTTATCGTACGGATATTGGTAGCCTAGCTTAGAAAGACCCTGATTCCTGATTCATAATTCCTGATTCATCGTGCATGATGTCCGATAACGAGCAAATCATTGGCTAACGGTCTAGGAATAATCGCCCCGCTCAAATCAAAAAGCCACCGGTGGGGATCGAACCCACGACCTCTGCTTTACGAAAGCATTGCTCTACCAGCTGAGCTACGGTGGCGTACTCGGGATTGAATTTTTTAAAAAATCAGCGTAAAATATTAGCGGGATACGGGAATCGTCCCGACGTTCCGCTTCGCGGAAGTCGGGATCGCTTCGCGAAACAATCCGTTTTTAAAAGCGGGATACGGGAATCGGACCCGCGTCTCTTGCTTGGGAAGCAAGCATACTGCCACTGTACTAATCCCGCGGGTTGGTTAATATAATACCGAATAATATAAATTATGGCAAGATATCTAGTTCTGGCAATTTTATTGGCGATACCCCTGAATTTGGCGCAGGCGGCGAGCGTTTTGCCATTTGCCGATGTCGCGGAAAAGGAGCTCGTCTCCCATATTTTTCTTGACGAGCCGACGATCATCAAGGGATATACCGTAAAGAGCACGGATCAGAAACTCAAGCTCGGAATTTTACCGGAAGCGGTCAAAGGCCCGACTGGGATTGATATTAAGATTCTGGACCCGGAAATTATGGCCGATACATTGCCCGCGGGCAAGACCCTGCTCACGCCGATTTATCTTTTTGATGTCCTAAACAAAGAGGCGTACGACAACACGAAATATTATTGGTTTGAGATAAATTATGATTCCGGCCTGGCCTATCTTTATGAAAAGGGGCTGTATTTTTATAATGGGATCTCTAATAACTGGGAGCCTCTGCCGAGCAAGGATATCCAGTGGCGCTCGGCGGTCAAGGCTCTGATTCATCTGCCGTACGCGCGGCTCGCGGTGTTTGGGGAGCATGAAATTATGACGAGCGGGGTGGCGAGCTGGTACGAATTCAAGGATTGCGACTGCGCCGCAAGCCCTGATTATCCAAAGGGAACGCAGCTTTTGGTGACAAGCCAAGCCGATTCGACCAAATCGGTCGTGGTGACCATCAACGATTGGGGTCCGGACCGTTCGGTTTTTCCGGATCGGGTGATTGACCTCGATGTAGATGCTTTCCAAAAAATCGGCAATTATCTCCGGGGTACCATGAGAGTAAATGTTGATTTTTACGCCCTGCCCCAGGCGGCGAGTTCAACTTCGTCAGCTGTTAATCTAACAACAACGCCATGATCAGACTTAAGAGTTTATCAAAAATTTATAAACCCAATACCGTGGGCGTGCAGAACGTGAGCCTGCATATCCGGCCCGGAGAGTTTGTTTCCATAGTCGGGCAGAGCGGCACGGGTAAGACGACCTTGATCAAGCTCATCATCGCTGAGGAGAGGCCGACCAAGGGCATGATTGAAATCGGCGGTTGGGATATTTCGCGCATCCGGCAGGACGAGGTGCCCATGCTCCGGCGCCAGATCGGCGTGGTTTTTCAGGATTTTAAATTGCTGCCCAAAAAGACGGTTTTTGAAAACGTGGCTTTCGCGCTTCAGGTTTGCGGCGTGCCGGGCGCCCGCATTAAAAAAATCGTGCCCAACGTGCTTAAAATCGTGGGCGTTGAGGAAAAGATGTGGCGGTATCCGCGTCAGCTTTCGGGCGGGGAGCAGCAGAGGGTGGTGATCGCGCGCGCGCTCGTGCACCGGCCCAAGATTCTGGTGGCCGACGAGCCGACCGGGAACCTTGATTCAATCAATACCCGCGAAATTATTGACCTGCTAAAGAAAATTAACGAATACGGCACCACGGTTATGCTCGTGACCCACAACCGCGAGGTGGTGAACTCCCTGCGCAAGCGCGTCATCACGCTTGAGGACGGCCAGATCATCCAGGACCACGAAGAGGGAAAATACTCATTATAATATGATGATTTCATTTTTTAGAATCATCAAATTCGCATTCCAGAATTTTTGGAGAAATTTCTGGCTCTCCATAATCACCATCAGCATTCTCGTGCTGACGCTTTTTACAATAAATATTTTTGTCACAATGAATTTTTTGACTCAGACCGCGGTTTCGGCGGTGCAGTCGAAAATCGATGTGAGTGTTTACTTTAATCCTGAGGCATCCGAGGACGCAGTCAAGAATGTGCGTTCATATCTTCTGGGGCTTTCGCAGATCAAGGACGTGACATATATCAGCGCCGATGAGGCAATCGCCAAGTTCCGCGCCGAGCATGAAGATAACGCGGAAATAATGGCCTCGCTCGAGGAGCTGGAGCAAAATCCGCTCGGCGCGACGCTCGTAATCAAAGCGAACAATCCGGACGATTATCCATTTATACTTGAGACGCTCAATAATCCGGAATTTACCTCATATATACAAGATAAAAATTTTGACGATCATAAAACAATAATCGACCGCATTGATTCCATCACCGGCAAATTGCAAAAGTCGGCCCTTGTCCTGAGTGGCTTATTTATGCTGATTGCCATTCTTATCGTGATGAACACGATCCGCGTGGCAATCTACACCCACCGCGAGGAAATTGGCATCATGAAACTCGTGGGCGCGTCCAACTGGTTTGTGCGTTTGCCGTTCTTAGTGGAGAGCGTTATGTATTCGCTTTTCGCGACCGGCATTATCGTCGGCATCGTTTATCTTTCGGTTTTGTTCACGGAACCGTATCTCAGCAGCTTTTTTGAAGGTCCAATCGGGCTGTTGAACTATTTCAACGCGAATTTTGTTCTGATTTTCGTGGGGCAGTTTATCGGCATGTCCATAATTTGCATCCTGAGCACCAGCATGGCGCTCGGCAAATATCTTAAAGTTTAAAATTTAATAATATGAAAAAATTGGGATGGTACTTGTTCGGTATTGCGTTTGTCCTGATAGTTGGCGTTGTTATCGGATGGTGGGTGACGCACGATTCCGGCGACGCTAAAAAAGTTTCCAGCCAGCTGATATTGACCGCGCTCCATGACCGCGGATTTTTAGTTACGCAGACTTACGTGTTTGACGAACCGCTGACCATTGACGCATCGGAGCAGAATTTTTGGAAAAATATTCTGTGGGGCCAGGTCATCAAGGCGCACGGCGTGGTTGAGGTGAATCTGGGCATTGATTTATCCAAGGTGGGGGAGGGTGATGTCGCGGTCGCGGCCGACAAGGTGACGGTCAGAGTCCCCAAGGCCCAGCTTTTTAATTCGCGGCTGGTCGGACAGATTGAGGTGGAAAACAGCCAAGGGATTTTAAAACGGCTTTTTGACAATGACGACGGCTACAATCAGGCCCTCTCCGAGATAACGGCCCAGGCCGAGGCGGCGGCGCTGACCGACGAAATGCTCGCGCGCGCCAATGAAAGTGCGACGCAGGAAATCAGCCGATTATTGGGGTATGTGGTAACGGATCGGACGGTGGAAATAGTCATTAAATAGAATATTTGACCGGATAGAATATCTTTGATAAATTCCAAGCACCAAATACCAAATTCCAAACAAATTCCAATGGATCAAGCTCCAAATTCCAAAGCGTATAGTCTGGAAGAACGCACTTTCAAATTTGCACTGCAGTGTCGGGATCTTATTAAAACCTTGCCGAGGACAATAACCAATATTGAATACGCGAAACAGCTGGCAAGATCATCGGGTTCGGTGGCGGCGAATTATATTGAGGCCAATGAATCATTGAGCAAAAAAGATTTCTTTTTAAGAATGAAGATTTGCAGAAAAGAAGTTAAGGAAAGCCGTCTTTGGTTAAGTCTCCTGGGAATTGAAGACCAGAATTTAAACAGGATAAAGGATATATTGATTGGCGAATCCACGGAATTATTAAAGATTTTTTCATCAATAATCAAGAGTTCAGGCGCGTAGTTTTAAAAATGGAATTTGAGATTTGTCTGGAATTTGATGCTTGGAATTTGGAATTTATAATATTCGGGGGTCGTCTAATGGTAGGACTCCAGCCTTTTGCGCCAGCGGGCGCATCCGCCTTTGGCGGAGAAGCTAACAATTTAATATTCGGGGGTCGTCTAATGGTAGGACTCCAGCCTTTTGCGCCAGCGGGCGCATCCGCCTTTGGCGGAGAAGCTAACAATTTAATATTCGGGGGTCGTCTAATGG